>NZ_JACJRC010000015.1 GCF_014697025.1 Alkalinema sp. FACHB-956
AGTTTCGCTCCTGGACACCCTGGGAACAGATCAAGCTGGATATCGAAGATAATCCAGCCATTCCCGTGGTTTGGAACGATCGCCTGTTCTTGTTCTGGCTACGTATTGTTAAGCAGCCTCTACTCGATCCAAACAAGATGGCTATAAAGTCTGACCCTACGGGTTCAGATAACAAAGAGCAACCAATCGCTAATGTGAGCCTCAGGAAAGTCAAAGAAACAGCAAAGGAGGAAGCAACTGCGAACACTAAAGTTACTGTCCAAGCAATACTTTGCTGGAGTGAATACTATAACGGCAAATGGCAAGCGACAAAGACTTCAGACATCAATAAACCAGTCGATTTAGGAGAGTTTAATGTTGCTGGGAACAATGCTTTCGATCGCTCAACTGTGCAGATTGAAGCCCTTGAATGGTCTAGAGGATTGAGAATTATAATCAAACGTGATTTAACAGAAGTTTCTTACTTTGTTTTCTACAATACGCATTCCTTGCCAGTACGTCAAGAAGTGGGGCGTTCTATGCCACCTGAGATTCAACGCCCTTATCCACACTATTATCGGATATTAAACGCTGAAAACAACAGCCTGAATATTTCCTATTGCAAGCTAGATACCCCTTTGTCAGGTTCTTCGTTTATGCGGAACTTTCTCCAACTTCCTGTGGGCTTAAATTACCGATTTACTGCTCCTAACCATAACCTGCCAAAACCCTGGGTCGCTCCATTCTTTTTTGAAGATAATCAACATGTGTTCTATGTCACGACCCAAGATAGCCCAGTGACTATTTCTGAATTTAAGGGATACAGGCTTAAAGGTGCGGAATATCTCCAAACAGCATCAGCCCAAATATCCCCCACAGTAGTTCAGACGGAATTGCAGCCGTTCGATCGCATGGCATCCTTGCTGGCATATACAGAATCAATCAATACTGACCCAGCCATCATCCAACAATTTGTGACTGAAGATGCCTATATCAGCAAAGGCATTGGGGCCACGGGTGCGGTGCGCTACGGCGATCGCAACATTGGCATTGCCGGTATTGTGAATCAACAGCACATCCAGTAAATCCCACTGTTTTAAGGAGAAGATTCATGAAAAACCGCCTGACAGAAGCAATCCATACTCTTGATGATAGAGGAGTTGTTCATTCAACATTCTTTGAGCCTATCTATGAATATCGTCAGGACATAGCATTTACGTATAAGTTTGAGAATTTCTTCCATCCCTTCATTGGCGAATTAATTCAGAAGCTCAACAGAGAGTCATTACCCGGTCTATTAGCTCCCAAGTATCACCAGGATCTGGAAACAAAATTTTTCGACACGTTCTATAAGCTGTTAGCCAACGAGTTAGTCAAGCTGGAGTACTTTCCCAAAGAGATTGATCTGCGACCCGGCGGCCCTTATGCCAACTACAACTGGGAGCTACTGTTTCATGTACCTTTGACGATTGCCGTGCATCTCAGCAAAAATCAGCGCTTTGCCGAAGCCCAACGCTGGTTCCATTACATCTTTGACCCCACCAGCCCCGACAACTGCTGGAAATTCCTGGCTTTTCGACAATCAGGCGATGTCATGCAAATTGACGAACACCTGCGATTGCTGAGCAAAGAAGACCTAACACCTGAAGAAGAAAAACTGCGCGAATCGCTTCTTAACGGTTACGAAGCCAGCAAACAAAAACCCTTTCAACCCCATGCGGTGGCCCGCACACGACCGCTTGCCTATCAATACAGCGTTGTCATGAAGTATCTCGATAACCTGATTGCCTGGGGCGATAGCCTGTTTCGTCAGGACACCATCGAATCGATTAACGAAGCCACTCAACTCTACGTCCTAGCGGCCAACCTTCTAGGCCCCAGACCCCAGAAAATTCCACCCACCGGCACCACACAACCCAAGACCTTTGCTCAACTCAAAAACCCAAACTTAGATGCCACGGGTAATACTCTGGTCGATCTAGAGGGCAAATTCCCGTTCAACCTTGGGTTACCCAAAACCCAGAGGACTGATCCCGATGCAGCGGCTCCACTCTTTGGCATCGGACGGACACTCTATTTCTGTATTCCCCACAACGAGAAACTGCTGGGCTATTGGGATACTGTGGGCGATCGCTTGTTCAAAATTCGCCACTGCATGAATATTGAAGGAATTTTCCGCCAACTTGCCCTATTCGATCCGCCCATTGACCCCGGTATGTTGGTCAAAGCTGCCGCGGCTGGGCTTGATATTGGGTCTGTTGTAAATGGCCTCAACCAACCTCCCAGCCCGGTTCGAGCCATCTTGTTTATTCAAAAAGCTTTGGAATTGTGTGGCGAGGTTCGGAATTTGGGTGGGGCATTGCTGTCAGCGATCGAAAAAGGGGAAGGAGAACGGTTAGCCCTGCTGCGCCAAAGTCACGAAATCAAAATTCAACAAATGCAGCAAGACGTTCGATTCTTGCAGTGGGCGCAAGCCCAGGAAACAACTGTATCACTTCTAAAAAGTCGCAACACTGCCCTGGAGCGATTGAAATATTATCAGCGGCTACTGGGTCTTCCATCCGATTCAAATGCTCCCGACAACCTGGAAATTGATTTTTCAAAAATGTTGATATTAACAGAGAAAAATTTTGCTGAACATTACGAAAAATTAGTTCAGCAATATGAAAAACCCTTAAGTTTGCAAAACCTCCAAAATCTACAACATGCATCTGATTCATCAACTGATGGATTTGCAACTTTATTGAGTGGTTCAAAAAGTTCAGGAAGTTTATATCTAAATACCTCTGAAAACACAGAACTTAATAGCCATCTGCCGAGAGCACGCGATACATCTTTATCAGCTTCTGTTTTTAATGTTCTTGCAGCAGCGTTTGCACCCGTTCCCGATCCTGATGTTCATATACATTTTTGGGGAATTGGAGGAAAAATAAAGCTAAAAGTAGGAACAGCTCTCGTTGCTGGTTCAAAAATCATGGGAGATGTTTCCAGCATTATTGCAGGATGGGAGCGTGAGCAAGCGGGTATGGCATCTAAACGGGCTTCTTATGAGCGTCGCGCCGATGAATGGATTTTGCAATATAATCTTGCTGCCCACGAACTGATGCAGATTGGGCGACAAATTCTGACCTCACTGATTGCCGAACAAGTAGCACGGCATGAGTATGAAACCACTAAAAAGCAAATAGAACATTCCCAGGAAGTCGATCGCTTCCTAAACGAAAAATTCACCAACTCAGAACTTTATGCCTGGATGCAGGGCGAAATCTCGCGTCTCTATTACGAATACTATCGCTTTGCCTTCGACACCGCCCGCAAAGCTGAACAAACGATGAAACGCGAACTCATGCGCCCCGAAGTCGATGCCACCACCTACATCAAATTCAACTACTGGGATGGCGGACGCAAAGGCTTACTCTCCGGTGAAGCCCTCTATCTTGACCTGAAGCGCATGGAGATGGCCTACCACGAAAATAACAAGCGAGAGTATGAACTGACCAAACACGCCAGCCTTCTGCAACTTAACCCACTGGCATTGCTCCAACTCCGCACCACGGGTCGCTGCACCGTTTCTCTGCCCGAAGAACTCTTCGATATGGATGGCCCCGGCCACTACTTCCGCCGCATCAAAACCCTCGCCGTTAGCATCCCCTGTGTGACCGGCCCCTACACCAGCATTAACTGCACCCTCACCCTCCTCAAAAATAGTATTCGTATCAAGCCGGAGATATCCGATGGCACTTACGCCCGGATTAATTCCGAAGATACCCGCTTTCAAGATTTCTTCGGAAGCCTCCAAAGCATTGTCACCAGCGCTGGTCAAAACGATAGCGGCTTATTTGAAACCAATCTCCGTGACGAACGCTACTTACCCTTCGAGGGCGCTGGTGTGATTAGCGAATGGCAGTTGACCTTACCCGCCAATCCCAGCAAGGAGGAACCTTGCCAGTTTGACTACAACACGATTTCGGATGTGATTCTGCATCTTCGTTACACTGCGCGTGAGGCAGGCGGATCATTGAAGAATGGGGCGATCGCTAACCTTAAAACTCACATCGAATCTGCTCAAACGGTTGGCTCCGTGCGTTTGCTTTCTGTACGCCATGAGTTTCCCACCGCTTGGGCAACATTCAAAAAGGTTAAACTTGAAGGAATAGTAAAAACAGCCTCATTAACGCTCACTCTACAGCCAGAACATTATCCCTTCTGGATTCAGAACCGGCTCGATAAAGTTCAGATCCGACAATTAGCCTTCTTTGCCCAAACTGCTAAAAATTCGGTAGAGATAACCACGAATGCCGATGGGACTGGAGGTAAAGACACTCTAGTTAAAGATCCTTCTCTGGGTAATTTAAAGACCGGCAGATTAACGAATATTCCGCAACCAGCATCCATCGGTCAATTTGAATTACATTTCAACGATAACTCGATCGATGATCTATGGCTGGCTTTAACCTGGGGTACATAGAGTAGTTTCAAGCCTGAATAATGAAGAGCGATCGCGTCCTTCACACTCTTGAACTTATCACTCAATCCTAACTTTTCTCCATTAGCCTCCAGGAGGTTTCCAATGCCTCAAACTCTGGTTTTAGGTTCCCAAGGTGAAGATGTCAAGTTACTCCAAAGAACCCTCAATCAAAGTTCTCCCACGGCTTTACCACTACTGTGGGTGGATGGAGATTTACAAAACGGCAATTTCTCACATTCGCCAGTACTTACATATGCCGATCATGATTGATGCACCGGATGGTGGAAGTACGATCGAAGTCTTTACAGAAATCGGACAGGAACTCATCGATCACGATCCTGATCATAATCTGTTGCTCAGTGGTCATGCTTACTGGGCCGCCTATGATGGGTTTCCCCATTTGAATGCGATCGTCCAGGCAAATTTGCCGATCGTTTTTGGTGAAATTGCGAATAAACAATACGCAGAGATTCAGGGAAAAAAGTACCAATGCTATTACGACCTGGATGGTTACTCTGAGAGTCACCCACCTCAAAGGGGATTTACCTATCAGGCTTTTTTGAAGCGGTTACAAGACCAGGAAATCGGTTGGCTGGCCTGGAGTTGGTGGAAAGACGGGTGCGCTGCCCGACAGCTAACTGAGAATGGCAATTTTTCGGGATTGACCCGTTACGGCAAAGATCTGGTTCACAATCCAATCTATGGTTTACAGGCAACTGCACAGCGTTCCCAAGCTTTTGATCATTAATTCTTAAGAGAGGAAGTTATGCCCATACCAAACCTATTTGATATCAAATCCTATGGTGCGATCGGGGATGGCATTACGAATGACACCGAGGCGATGGTTAAGGCGATCGCAGCGATTCCTATCACTGGCGGCAGACTCTTTTTCCCATCTGGTACCTACTTAATCGAACGGACACTGACCATTCAAAAGAGGCTCTTGATTCCTGAGTACGTACATCTTGTTTTCGATCAAGGTGCTCGGTTGGAGCCATCCGGCATTGCTGTTTTCCTTCAAGGGGCAGTTACCTGTCATCCTTCCCAGCATGTTTTTGGTGGCACTGGTTTCAACGAGCCAGTGACGAAAAGCAGCGAAGCTCATCCGGATGTCACTGTGAGTGGGAGTGCTTTCGGCAATTACAAATTTGTCGTGCAAATTGAGTCGGGTGGAGCGTTGGGCACTGCAACGTTCAAATACGCTGTAGATAGAGGTATCAGCGATAACAGCTTCTCACCTCCACAGTCAACAGCGGATAACGTTCCCTTACCCCAGGTTGGATTGACCCTCCACTTCCAGCCAGGAAATTACCCAGCCCAAGCCCAATATTCCTGGACATCCCTTGCCCCAATTACCCTTGCTCCCAAAGCCTTTGAACAGATCAGTGTCAGAAATTTTGGTGCGGTTCCCGACTACAAGTCCCCTGCGGATCGAGGAACTGAGAACTGGAAATTCTTCCAGGCAGCCCTGGGTGCTCTGGCTTCCATCCCTGAAGGAACCGGAAATCGGGGTGCCAGGTTATTGATTGATGGACATTATTACCTGGAAGATACGCTGGTTCTTGCAAAGACCGTCATTTTTGAGGGCACCGGCACTAACTTCGGACCACCCTTTGGGGCGACTCGTTCCAGCCCTGGTGCTATGCTGATCTTCCCTGGTAATAAGACTGGTATCCACATTCAGGGAACAAGCGGTTCTTCCCACTCGGCTGAGAGAACTATTCTCCGCAATCTGGCAGTGTATTGCGCTTATAACCGAGGTGAGGCAGCTTTCATTGGTTCTCAAGCAATTCCACCCAATCACCACCAAGGACACGGCATTCATGCCAACGTTCCCTGTACGATTCAAAATGTGATTGTGCAGAACTTCGCTGAGCATGGCATTTTTATCTCAGCCTATGCCGTAGGGTCACACCCTGATCCGAACTACGTTGGTGGTGCGGCTGGAACATACATTAGCAATACACTTTGCGAACTGAATGGTGGGCATGGTTTCTATGTGGCGGGGATTGATGCCAACGTCAGCTTGATCGAAATGTGTGCTGCTACAGAAAACTGGGGCTACGGCTTCCGTGATGAGGGGGGTACTGGCAATACCTATGTTGCCTGCTATGGCCAGGGGAATCTCGGTGAATCTAGCAATCCAGGTGAGCCAGTTAAACCTGGAGAACCCAATGGATACTCGCTTGATCGCCACAATCATGACTTCTATGCGGCGCGCAATGGAATTAATTCCAGCCTGTTTTTGGGGTGCTATAGTGAAGCCTCGATCGATCATATCTATGCACCTGCCTGCGTGATTGGTGGTGCCCTGGCTCAAAATACGTTTATGCCAGATAGCAATGTGTTTGCCTTGAATGGTGGCATTGCCGCGATCTCCCCGCTGATCACGGAATACAAGAATGACCCGAACAGCCCTCGCATCGAGATTGGCGGCCCGCCGATCGCGGCGGGGGGACCTCAACCTATTCCCCATGCCCTTTCATTAATTGCCCGTAAAGCTGGATTACCGCCTGATTTTCTATGGTTGGTCTACCTGGCCATTGGCAGAGGAGAAGTTCACGATTGGTGGGAGTTTCGCAGCAATGATATCTATCATCCGCTGATGCGGTTTCCCACCAGCCAAAGCAATGCCCGCCATCCAGCTCCCTGGATGACCAATGGCCTCTTTATAGGCAGGGATGACATCCCAAACAATCCTATCCACATGACAGCGGCTCCCCTCTCCACCGCTTTGGTACCACCCGCTACGCAGGGCGACGGCGGTTCATCACCCCAGATCTACGAGCGAGGAGACATCATCTGGAACAATGAACCCGTGCCGGGAGGGGCGATCGGGCAGGTATGCATTGAGAGTGGAACCCAAAGCGAACGTATCCGGGGTGAAACTCGTGGTTCGATTACACAGGACTCCTGTGAACTTATCGTGAATGCCGCCAGTCATTTAAGCGTTGGTCAATACATTACTATTCCAGGCATTGGATCAATAGACCTGAATAATCGCAGACCAGATACCCGCAAGATCCTCGCCATCAAAGGGTTAAAAGTGCAGGTGACACTTGATACTGAAGTCGATAAGACCGTTGCTGAGGTTTCCATTTACTTTGGGAAAACCTTCACATCGCTTCAGTCCACACAGGGAGCGATCAGGAGAGGTTCGACTGAATTAGTGGTCGAAAGTATTGCAGGGTTAATGGTTGGGGAATACATTGCGATCGCAGGACTTTCTGGACTCAGGCAGATTAAGGACATCCAGGATCAAACGGTGATCCTTGACCTGCCTGCTACGATAGATGCTCAAAAAGCTGAGGTTATCTCAGGTATGGCATTTGGGATTACCCTTGGCTCCATTGATCAAGGCTCAAAGCACCTTTTGGTTAATGCTCCCACCGACGTTGCCGTGGGACAACCGCTTGTGATTACTGGGGTTGCTGGCATTAAGACAATCGTTGATGTTGAGCATCTGAAACTCACCCTTGACACACCTACAAACACAGCAGTGAATAACGTCCAGGTTGCATTTGGATGCACTGTTGGAACCATGACAGAAAACACAACAGAGATGCTGGTCAACTCAACTGCCCGACTATATGTGGATCAGGCAATTGTGATTGCTGGAGTTGCTCTACCCAGAACGATAACCAACATTGAAGGACAGAAAGTAACCTTTACCCCAGCAATTGCAGAGCATGAGCGATTCAGTAATACTCCCATTGCTCTAAGCAAAATGGTTGGTTTCATCCGGCAAAATACCACGGAATTGCTGCTTCGAGGTCATCAAACACCTGCGGTAGGACAGTACATTCGGATTGCAGGGATTGCCCCTATTCAGAAAATTATTCAGGTCAGGACACTGGCGTTAACCGATAAGAACGAAAAGCAGTTTCAGGTTACTCTACACAAACCAGTTGAGGTCTCTGTGAATGATGCTGATGTATTAATGGATGTTGCTTTTGGGATGACCCTGGGATCAATTCAGTCGGGTTCTACTGAACTGATTGTCAATGCAAGTGCAGGGTTAGAGATCGGTCAGGCACTAGAGATTGCAGGAGTCTCCGGCATTATGAAAATTCTGGATATCCAGCCGTTTGAAGTGATGATCGACCAGCCAGCAGTGCAAACGGTCTCCAATGCGTTGCTCTCCTTCAGCCCTGCCACCTTCTCGACCTTCGGTAGAATTGATAGCTCGACCATTGATGAGATTGATAGCCCCTCCAAAGCCTATGGGGAAAACAAGGTTCTTAATCTGAGCGATCGCTACGTTACCGTTACTGCTCCCGGCAAGACTATGACGCTTCCGGCTACTCCTGTAGATGGGCAGACCCACGCCATCAAATCCCAGCCAGGCATAACAGCAGATGTTGATACTGCCGATAGGCGGACGATTGATGGACAGTTAACTATTCCTCTGGCTGGGGGTGAGTCTGCGACCTTCCGCTATAGTGCTGCCATAGGAGAGTGGGAGCGGCGATGCTGACAAGCAGGTGCTCTGTGTCAGACACGCTTGGAAACTTTAAAGGGAATTTTTAGTGTCATATCAAGATTGATTTTTTCTGCGATCGCTAGCTTGGTGATTAACTGACCCGATAAACAATTAATTACATCCTCATTTTGTAGCCAACTGGATACTGGATAAATCGCCATTGGGCGCAGGTAGTCTGAGCGCTCGCCTTGTTAGGGTGACATCTACAGCAACCTTAACTTGTGTTCCAGGGCTGCCTATGGCTACCAAAACACCCACCCGACCCAAGCAGCAGAAGAGTACCCAGAAGCGATCCTGGCAAAATCTGACTGATCGCCGCAAACTCCGCCATCTTGAAAACACCCTGGATAAAGCCATCAATAAGGCGCTCCAGCAAGGGGGAATTGAGTCCCATGAGGACTTTAAGGCTTACGTCGAGTCGTTTAGTGAGCGATCTGGCAAGGCTCCCATCACGGTTGAGCTTTGCGAGGGTGGTGGCAATGATGATGAAATTCGGGGCTACCGCTTCTATCTCACTAGCGATCCCAGTCAAAGAACCAGCGGCAAGTATCTGATCAAGAACCTGGAAGGTGTTACGGAAAAGGATGAAAACTACTTTACGCCCTCCAACATTGCTGAGATGTTTGGGTTTGAAGAGGCAGAACTTGATGATCTGGATGCCGACTTGGACGATGCGCTTGATCTAGATGACGACTTTGATGAAGAGCCAGATGAGGATTTAGAGACGTTACTAGATGCCGATTTAGATGATGAGTTAGATGAGTTAGGGGATGAGGAGCTTGCTTCGCCTCCGACAGCTAAACATCAAGCTAAAACGTCACCGAAAGCTCAGAGTAGAACTCAATCCAAGACGCAGGTTCAAGGCAAAGCTGGTAAATCCAATCATCGAGACTTCCGCTACCGCGACCCAATGGAGGAAGCGTCGCGGCTCAGTGCTTCGGCTGCGGTAAATGGACGCGAAACCAATGGAGTGAATGTGGCAGGGCTGGCAGGACAACTGGCAACTCTGGGCATTGTGGTTGGGCAGGGAGTGTTAGAAAATCTGGCAGATCAGGATGACGAGGAACGGATTGAACGAATCGTCCGAGAACTTCAGCGGCAGAATGAGCAGGTAGACAACCTGACCAGCCGTTTACAGGAAGCAACAACCGGGCGCGCAACGGTAACGCCAATAACGGAGCCAGAACAAATTGCGGTTGAGAATCCTCTTGCAACTGCGGCTACGACAGTTGGAAGTAAGGTAGACAGGCTGGGTATAAAACTAGATCCTACCTACAAAGCTCAACCGCTGGAATTGGACCGGGAAGCCAGTATCAGCGAACAGCTTGACCAGATTGAGTCATACCTGAAAGGTCTTTCCAAACGACTTGACCGTTTAGAAATTGCGGTAAGTCGTTTGGAGAAGCAAATCGCAGAACAAACCAATTCTTCAATGGTTGAGCCGGAGGTGGATACAGAAGAAGGTCGGGCTGCGGTACCCGCACAAGCGATCGCAGCGTCCAAAGTGCTGGAACAACTTATGGCGCGACGAGCTGATCCTCAACAAGTTTCTTGTGCAGAATCTTTGGTGGGCTTTGCCAGAGTTGCTAATCAACTCTCGGATGATGCTGAGCAAGAAGGAATTGCGATTTCCAGTAACAAAACTCTGCGGATGGAGGAGCAGGGTGACCAGGTGGCGGTCACGTTAGTGTCGCGGAGCGATCTCGCCCTTAACAACAACCAGGGCAATACCCTTTTTGCAGGTAACCGCACCGATGGGCAGTGGGCGATCGCGGAAGATCACCTCAGTGCTGATGAGAAAGCTGTCATTGCTAAACTTCCCCAGTCCAAGCAGGAATACGCCACCAAAGCCAGTGCTCAGGCATTGATTGCCACCTTCCAGGAACGCTTATCGGAGCGATTCAACGGGGAAGCTGAACCTGTATTTACCTGGACAGATCAGGGCAAAGCCAAGTATGAGTTTGAGGTTGTGACGTTACCGAACGGGACTCAATTGCTGCAAGGGTTTGACCCGAACCACAAGGATGAGCAGGTATTTGATGCCATGTTGGTGCCCGGTCAATCGCCAGACATCCTGCATTGCAGTATTCCAATCCGAGAGATGGAGTCAGCCATCAATGAGCAGATACCTGAACAACCAGATGAAAAGCATCTGAATCGCCGTTCTGGTAAAGCGTCTGCCAAACCGAACCGCGAAGAATTGCAAGTTTAATTAACAATCTGGATCAGCATTGATGGAGAACTTATGATGCAAACCATTAAAACCCCAGTTATTGAGTCTCATTTCACTCAACTACGTCGTCGCTCTACTCAACAATTGGTGCATTTCAACCTTACCAAGCCTGATTTATTGTTCATTGGGCTTTGTGTTGCTGTTGTGATTTATTTGTTGATCAAAGAGCCGTTGCTCGTAACTATTTTGGGTTGTGCCAGTGTAGTATTCCTCAGCCTCTGGCATTTGATTAAGACAGTACCCATTTTGGAAAAATACCTGGGTGCCAGAATTCGTTTCTGGCATATTGCCTCCCTCATTATTGCGATCACGGCGCTGCTCAACACCTTCGCGGCACCTGCCCAGGCTATCTTTCTCAGCGGGTTAGAACAATTTTTTGTCAATTTGGCTCAGCAAAGTTCACAGGCAGGTGGAGGCACTGCCACGCTGGATGCCAATGTGATCGGGCTAATTTTCAACTTGATTCGAGGGGTGTTTTTATTACTGGTTGCGGCTGCGTCACTTTTTGCTTATAACCAGGCGCAGCAAGGAAACGACTGGCGACCGATCGTAACCCAGGTAGGACTGGCATTTGCGATCGTCATTGCGATTGATGTGGTCACGTTTATCTTCGTAGGAAATGGCACAGGAACTACCGCTGGTGGTTGATTTGGCAAAGTGAATTGGAATAGCTATGGAACGGGATTTCAATCGAGAATTCATTAAAGTCAATCGAATCTTAGGTAAGCAGGCGAGTATTGGTCCGATTCCGGCAGATCAACTGGGTCCCTGGGTTGCCATTGTTGTTCTTTGCTATGTCATCACAAATGGATTCCTTAGTTTGGGTCTTGGCTGGTTCTTTGGAGCATCATTCTGGTTGATTGCAAGTTGGTGGATTCTGACGGGAAATCAACCCCATCAATTTCTCGATCGCTGGCGTAATCCGCCGGGAACCGAGTGGTGTAACGGCAACAAAATCTATGTTTCGCCTATCCCAGACCATAGACCAACCTGGATTCGCAAACGTTATGGTGATGCACGGGTCAACATTCGGCTGAAACCAGTGCAAGTGCCCAATCAGTATGGAGGCAAAAGTACGTTTATGCCATTCCAGAATGAAGTCAATATCTGCTGTATTGCAGAAATCAAAAAAGATGATCGTGAAGTGGCTGCACTGTTACTAGAGAAAGGTAAATCTCAGTATCAGCTTGTGTTTGGATTTCATGTTGCTGGACTGCACGATGTGCTGTACGACAGTGAGGTGAATGCGTTTGCTCATGCCATTGAAGAAGGGATGAAAGAGTTACCGATCGGTGAACGGATTACCTTCTGTACAGGTTGTTCAAGTGATGATGCAGCGAGACAAGAAGAACTGTCTACCCTGGCAGAGGAATGCCAATTAAAACCTGTTTCTGTGCTGACTCGAAATGAGCAATTACGAGTGCAGCAACTTGCTCAGGGAGGAACGCGGCAGACCTGGAATCAACTTGCTTTTTGTACCTGGACGAGTGATGACGAAGCAGGTACAAAACACAAAGATTTGGTTGGCGGACTGATCGAGCGGTTAAGAAAAACGGGTTCCTGGGTAGTCGAGCAGATTACAGGAAATAAGCGGGTTTATCAAGAAGCATTTTTCAAAAAGCTTTTACTACAGGGGTTTCAACAGGGGTTTATTCAATGGGAAGTCTTGCTCAATACTAAAGTGGGGCTGGAGGTAACGCCCTGTAGCGCAGCAGATCTGTGGCAGTGGCTCTGGAGCCGATTCAATCAAGGCGTTGCGCCTCCCATTCCGCAGGTCATTACTTTAAAGGAGACCGAAACTGGATTGGAACTGACCGAAACTGTGACGACGGACAAGCACCTATGTACCTTGCTCGTTGAAGGAACCCAAGGGCGTGCTGCTTGCCCAGAGCATCGCGGTGATCACGATCGGATTTACCTGACGGGAAGAGGTAAGGTCTGCGGTGTGATGACGATGACCGATCCACCGATGGGCTGGACGAGTACCAGAGAACATTTGAAATGGGTCTGGAAAATTCTCTCTTCGAGCTATGTGCATGACACGGAAGCCTGGATTGAAATCAGCCGTGGCAACGACTTTTTTATTCAGGACAACCTGGCACGGCAGGCAAAGCAGTCCAAGGCAGCTCGCACTATTGCGGTTACGAAGGGGCAGGGGCGAGATGTTGGGGCTGAAATTAAGCAGGAAGAGTCCTTTGAGGCACAGCGCCGTCTCTATGAGGGTACGAAAGCGCTACACTGTGCGCCAGTCTTTTTGGTCTATCGCAACAGTGCTGAGGAGTTGACCCATGCTTGTAATTTGCTGGCGAACAGTTTTGAAACGGCGAAGGTGATTCGAGAGCGCCATATTGCCTGGGAAATCTGGCTCCAGGCATTACCGATTACTTGTAAGCGTCTGTTGCATGGCAACAATCTGAATGAGCGACGATTGACCCTTGATACACATACAGTGGCGGGAATTATACCCCTGACGATGCCGAAGGATATTGATCGATGCGGTGTAGAGTTTTTAACCGGACGCGGCGGCAAGCCGATCTACATTGACTTGTTTCATCATCAGATTGGACGGGCGCTGATCACCGGAACGTCAGGTTCAGGTAAGAGTGTATTGGGCTGGCGATTTGCCATGGAAGCTCTGGCAAATAACATTCCAGTGGTCGGGATGGACATTTCTTCCAGTGGTAATAGCACATTCAAAACAGCGATCGAACTCTTAGGTGATCAAGGAGCGTATTACGACATCTCCAGTGGTAGCAGCAACCTGCTGGAGCCTCCCGATCTACGCCGCTTTGATAAGTTGGAGCGAGATCGCCGTATGGAGTCCTGGAAGGACTTTATTCGTCGAGCATTAAGCGCAATCGCAATGGGGAAAATCCATAATCCTCATCTGGCACAACGGGTAGATGCGTTGTTGATTAGAGCGTTGGATGTCTTTCTGCGTGACCCAGAAATCATCACTCGTTACAATCGTGCATTTGAAATGGGTTGGCGATCGCCCGAATGGCAACAGATTCCAACCTTGCCAGACTTTATCAAATTCTGTACCCGTGAACGGTTAAATCTCCGCTCGTTTGAGGATTTGGATCGACACTCGCTGAACCAAATTCAAAGCCAGGTGAGCGCGTTGCTGGCTTCACGCTTGGGCAAGGCGATCGCCCGTCCGAGTACTTTTTCGCCTGAACCTGCGATCAAGTTCTTTGCTCTCAGCGGTTTGACTAATGAGCAGGATGCTTATCTGATGGCAATTAATGCCCACGCTGCCTGTATCCGCAATGCACTTTCCCATCCGCGCAGTTTATTCATTGGCGATGAGCTATCGGTGTTGCTTCGCAGGGATGGATTTGCCCAGATTGTCGGGGAGACTTGTGCAACAGGGCGTAAAGACGGTATTGCCGTGCTGTTGCTCTCTCAAGATCCAGATACCATTTGTGAGTGTTCAGCCGGTTCGCAAATCATGCAGAACATTAATTATCGGATTACCGGACGCATTACCAGCAGCGGGATTAACTCTTTTCAACGGTATCTTGGCTACCCTCCTAACATCATCAGTCAGAATGCCACAGAAGCATTTTTGCCTCGTAGCAGTGATCTCTACTCTTGCTGGTTGTTGGAACTGGGTGGTCGATTCTGGAGAACTCGTTTCTACCCCGGTGAATTGATGCTTGCCAGCGTTGCGAACAATCAGGATGAACGCGAAGCGCGCGATCGGGTGATAGCACACTATTCTCTCACTTCCAAAGGCAGGCTACTAGGGCTGAAAGCGTTTGCAGATGAATATATTCCGGCTTTGCGGGAAGGTAAAGGGTTTAGTCATATCGGGCAGGGTTTATCTGTAGAGAAATCGGAGCGATCGCCCCAACAGGAGGATTATCCCAGTGACCCTGCTGAGCATGATCAACATTCACTTATTGCACGTTAAGGAGGCAAAACTTATGCGACTCAGATGGATGTCCATTCGACTCATGATGCTGTTTCTAGTCGTAGGTGCTGGATCTGTGAATAGTCCGGCATTTGCACGCACTCAAGATACGGGCAGAGACCCGGTTGAGGCAGCAATTCGGGATCAGGTCAATGGCAGCAATGTCTACGTACCGAATACGGGCAATCAAATCAATGATTTCTTGGGAGATGTGCAAAACTTTGTGCAAAACGATTTACTGAGTCCGGTTAACAATTTAATTCAATCGACTCTGGGTGCGTTTCAGGTTCCAGATCTATCTCAGCTCTGGAGTCAAATTATGGGTGGTTCAGCCAGCCGCGATCCGGGTGCAGTTCTGTCTGAGACTTTAGAGAATAAGACTAATGGGCGCAGTTCTTATGGCATTCGCGAGGATCTGAGCAAATATGCTGCTAGAGCCACAGCTACAGGAGTAGCGGATCAGTCCACCTTGAGTCAGGCAGCACAAATCCAGATGGCTCAAGTACGGCAAGTAACGCAGCAGAACACGCAGGAAAGTGTGCGTTTGGGTGAGGAATCCCAGGGTTTGGACGTGACTCAACGGATTATGCAAAACCTTTCCCAACAGACTGCACTTAACAGTCAGGTGAATGAGCGGGTGCTGCAAGAGGCACAGCAAGCGCGGGTAGATCGGGCGATCGGCAATACATTGTCGGCTCAAACTGCCCGTGAACTATCAGCGATTACCACTGCCGATCGCCGCAAAAATATTTCCGCAGGTAATGCTGCCAGTCAGCAGGGTGGTTTGATGATGATGCCGGGTGGAGTGACGCTGGGTTCCGATCAATAGCCCAACTTGAAACAATCGTGATGTCTTTAATGGTTTGATTTGATGGCTAATGCTCATGATGCCCCTGATTGCTCAATCCTTTCCAACCATAGGCGGAGAATCCGATGCTCTGGACATTATCACCAGTTCGCTGGAATTGTCCCGTGCCACGGTGGAGTCCTGGAATACGGTCTGGCTAGTAACCCTAGACCCGCTTGCGTCTGGACTCTGGATTGGGCTGATCCAATTGGGCATTACGCTGGGAGCTGCCAGCATTCTGTTTATTGCGATGACTACGGGTAAAGACATTATCGATAAGCAGTCCTGGTCAGAGTTAGCCTCCATCTTCGTCTGGCCGTTGGTGATTATGATTTTTCTGGGTGCGAATGGCAATGTCCTGGCAGGTACGATCAAGTTTATCCGAGGCTTTTCTTACACGCAGGTACAGAATGTATTGCAACTTCAGGTGGGTGAACTGACTTTTCGGGATGCTATTTCCAATGTGACGATCACTGGCATTGCCAAACAACAGCTTGAAAGTCTTTACAGCGAATGTCAGGGTAAGGTTGGCACTGAACTGGTGGAATGCTGGAACTCAAAGCAAGAACAGGCACAAGCGATCGTAGCTGAAGCAGAGCGACAAGCGCGATCGCCCCTGGAGCCGTTACGTGCCTTTGGTCAGGCGTTGTGGAATGCATCATTGCCCGGTCAAATCAGCACAGCTGTGCGATTAACAACTGACCCTGGTAGCGTCTTTCGAGATACTGCAATTCCCATCATCCGGTTTATTCTCTATGCCTTGCAGTGGGGATTCGTCAATATTCTGGAAGCGGCACTGTTGCTAACGGCGCTGTTTGCACCGATTGCAATCGGACTCTCACTTTTACCGCTGCAAGGTCGTCCGATCTGGGCATGGCTAACTGGATTCATTACTCTGTTCGGGATTCAACTGGGTTACAACATTGTGGTCGGCTTAACCGCCGTTGTGCTGGTTAAGTCTGGAGCAGAACTGGTGTCGGATGTGGCATTTCTCTTTTTCCTCAGCATCTTTGCACCGGGACTGGCGGTTCTGGTCGCGGGTGGTGGTGGCTTTGCGCTTTACAACGGCATTTCATCCAATGTGAAAAGTTTGATTGACATTTTCAGTAATGCGATCGGTACAGTCACCAGCATTGCGCTGATACGACGGGGGTAGCTATGCAGATTAAACGACTTCAAGCTCCACTCTTACCAGAGGCAAAAAACCTGCTGGCAGTGTGCTTCATCTGCTTGACTGCCTTTAACAGTTTGATTTTTATATTGACCTTATTCACTGCCTTTCGAGTGAACCGTATTGCCGAAAGAAAGACAACCTTTGCTCAGTTGGTGAATGGTGAAACAATTTATGTCTCAGAGCAGGAGCGGAACTGGCGCTATCCATCGGTGATCCAGAAAGTCGTCAGTGATTGGACGACCTTAACCTTCAACTGGGATGAAAAGATTCCTGGCACGAATGAACCCGATCAGGGGATTCGAGTTGGTAATAACAAACGGATTCCGACCAATGCCTGGTTTGCTTCTTTACTGCTGGAATCGGAGTTTGCTAAAGCGTCTTTGCCCAAGGTTGCTGAATTGGTTCCTCCAGCGCTTTTTTCGGGGCAGATCCGTAGCACAACGATTATTTCCTACCTGTCGGAACCGCGAGAAATTCGACCTGGAGAATGGGAAGTGGATCTGGTGGCGACGCGAGTGTTGATCGATCGCACGACGGGTAAGGATGAGCGAATTCCTTTCAATCGCACATTTACGTTGCAAGCAGTGGAGGTGCCGAGATCGCCCCTCGGAGCCGATGCGCCTCTGGTAGAACGCAAAATCTACGAAATGCGTGCTGCGGGATTGCAAATCACCCGAATTGTCGAGTTTAACCCCCAGCAACAGCGGTAGTGCAGCGAGGATGATCATGACGAATGCGAACCGGCAGTTTGAATCCCATGAGTTTGATGAGGTGTCTGAGGCATTTTCCAACCCGACTCATCATTCAAACGGAAATGGCAAAACTTCTACAACATCAATTCAGCATGGCTTGGAAGCTGATGATGACCTGACTCCAGAGGAGGAACAGCAGCTAGCGGGTTTTAATCCTGCCACTCCGCAGCTAATTTCAGAAGAATATCGACTGAAGCAAGACCAAGAAAGTGCAGTAGAGCGTCCCCTAGCGGAACGTGCCAGCATTCGATTGGGTTCAGTGGTGGCAGTGGTTGGAACAGTGATGGGAGCCGGTGCTGTCTTGTGGTTTGGCTTCCTTCAACCCCGCCCACCAGCTCGACAAGTTACTCAGTCGCCCACCCCAACCCCGACAACGCCTCCAACGTTTGATGAGACGGCTGAACTGAAAAGCCGTCTAGCGTTCCAGGATCAGCAGCAACAACTCCAGCCTGAATCTGCTGCTAGACCTCAATCTCCAGCCCCATCCAGACCTGTGGCTTCGAGGTCAACGGCTCCAGCGCCGACTCCGGCTGCGGTATCTCCTCCTATCACAGCCTCTCGACCAGACCCAATGATTGTAAGATCACCTGTTACTCCACCAGAGAGGATTCAACCTATCGAAAGGGTCGATCCGTTTCAGCGTTGGGCACAACTGGCAAATGTTGGACAACTACGAGTGAGTCCCGGTGCTATGGAGCCTTCGAGAACAGCTTCTGGCGGCCTTGGTGATCAGTCTAATCCATCTCCATCAGCGACTCAGCAAAACCCGGTTATTCCCGTAGTCTCCATTGGTAGGGCGGAAACAGAATCATCTAGCCTGACAAGCAGTTCTGACATGGTTCCTAACCCCTTTGGGGTGGCTTCGCCTACAGAGTTGCGTTCCACGTTTAGTGCTGACATGACTTCTGGCATGATTGGCATTCTGAACCGTACTCCAGCGGGGCAGTTTGGCGAACAAACGGGCGGCTTCAGGGAAGTCGCGCTTGGAACGTTCACTAAAGCCAGGGTGATTATGCCGATGATTTGGGATGAGGGTAGCAATAATTCGACAGGTGGTACAGCATCTGCCCAAGAAAATCGCTTTGCCGTAGAGCTAATTGAGGATATGAAAGCCACCAATGGCACAGTGGCACTCCCTGCGGGTACGGTTTTGGTGATTCGTACCAGCGCTGTGGGGCGAGGTAATAATTTAGTGTCGGCAAGCGCGATCGCCGTTGTGTATCGCGATCGCATTGGTCAAATTCGTCAGCAAACCTTACCTCCCGATAGCCTTCAGATTCGGGGGCAAGACAATCGACCATTAATAGCCCAAAAGCTCAATGATGTGGGACCTGATATCGCTCGCCAAGACCTGTTGACAGGGTTACTCAGCAGCTTGGGTCGGGTGGGAACGATTATCAATCAACCGCGTACCCAATCCAGCACTACCACATCGGGAGGTAACTTTAATCAGAGTGTGATCACTTCGAGTGCTGAACCTCAGATTTGGGCGGCTGCACTGGAAGGCTTCTTCAATCCCATTGCTGAACAGCTATCTCGCCGCTCTGATCAAACGATGCAAGAACTCTTGCAACGACCCAATGTGCAGTTTGTTCCTGAAGGAACCGAAGTTTCTGTGGTGGTCAATAGCTTTTTGAGGGTAGACCGATGAGACGATTGCCCGCTCTGACCTTAGTCAGCACAGCATTATTGATTGGTTTGGTATCTCCTGGGCTGCCCGTTCAGGCACAAACATCAGCCTATCAGGTCGTCGATCGCAACAGAGCGACGACTAGTGCGGTTCAAGTTCAAGTTGCTCCTGGACGAGCAACGTCGATTAGTTTTAGCCAGACCGATGAAACGATCGCCTATATTCTGTTAGCAGATGCCTCCCAGGTAGTCTACAGCACGGATGCTGAGTTAGAGACTGGGCGGGCAAAGACTATTTTCTTGAGAGTGATTCAGCCGCTTCGCTTTCCAGGAGCAACCACTACGCCTGTAACCAACCTGATGGTGCAAACAGTAGATGCCAGAGGTCAGAATCGGCTCTACACGTTTGATATTGTTCACAGCAGCAACCCGCGTTATGTCGGCGTTCAGATTTTGCCCGCGATCGCCCGTCCACAGGCTTCTACCGCTGTTGGTAATTTTAACTTAACGCCCGACAATATCCGAACTGGGTTGAATATTGCTATCATGCGAGGCTACACAGCGATCGATGATCCTGTTGTTGCTAAAGTGCGCCAGCTTCTGGAACTGATGCAGACTGAAAATATGACAGCTTCGGAGGCAGCCCAATCAGTTGGGATTCCATTAGATGTACTTGCATCTTTGGCGAGGCTTGTTCGAGAAGCAAGGGGTTTATCCGTTTAGCAAGTCTCTACTAGTAGAATATTATGGGGAGCCTCTGCCAAAGCAGCTTCGTTAAATTTTAACGAAGTTTGCTGAGTATTTACACGGGGTGGGAAGTTTATATAGTAAGAACCCTAAAGACTAGGCGTATTATGTCTCCCCCCGACCAAGGTCAACTTGTTGATGTCCGGCAGCGCCGCTATGTGGTGACAGAAGTTCAGAAGACGGTGTTGCCGAGTAATCCGTTGATTCAGGGCATTCAATCTGCCCAGCACCTGATCACCCTGACCTCAGTTGAGGATGATGCCCTGGGGGAAGAGTTGCAGGTGATCTGGGAACTGGAGCCAGGGGTTCATGTCCATGAAAAGACAGAACTGCCTGAGCCGACAGGGTTCGATTCTCCTGAACGGCTCGATGCATTTTTGGATGCCGTGCGTTGGGGAGCCTCCTCTTCTGCGGATATTCGCAACATCCAGTCTCCCTTTCGGAGCGGTATTGATATTGAGGATTACCAGCTTGATCCGGTCGTGCGGGGAATTCAGATGCCTCGCGTCAACTTGTTGATTGCGGACGATGTGGGGCTAGGCAAAACGATCGAGGCTGGATTAGTCGCTCAAGAACTGATTTTGCGTCAACGGGTCAGGCGTATTTTGATTGTTTGCCCGTCTGCGTTGCAAATTCAGTGGCGAGATCAGATGCGCGATAAGTTTGGACTGGATTTCCGGATCGTTGACAGTACTCTGATGAAAGAGTTGCGGCGACGACGGGGCATTCACGTTAACCCCTGGACGCACTTTCCTCGTCTCATTACTTCCATCGACTTCCTGAAGCGAGATCGCCCCATCCGTTTATTTCGTGAGGTGTTGCCTGCGGAAGGAGAATCCATCTATCCCCGGCGATTTGATCTACTGATTGTGGATGAGGCGCATAATGTTGCCCCATCAGGGAGTGGTCATTATGCGATCGACTCCCTGCGAACGGCTGCTATTCGCTTGCTGGCTCCCCACTTTGAGCACAAACTGTTTCTGACTGCGACTCCCCACAATGGCTACCGGGAAAGCTTTACGGCTCTGCTAGAACTGCTGGATACACAACGATTTGCCAGGGGAGTGGAGCCAGACCGAAACCAGCTTCAGGTTGTCATGGTGCGGCGATTGAAGCGAGAGCTACCGCCCAAGTGGGATGGTACGCCCAGATTTCCAGAGCGGAAGCTTGCAGCCATTCCAGTTGATTATTCGGACATTGAACGTCGGGTTCACATTGCTTTACAGGAGTACACCAACTTACGCCGTAAAGCTGCCGCTGATGATCCCACTGAACTATACGCCACCGAGTTTGTTCTCAAGCTCCTGAAAAAACGTCTTTTTTCTTCCCCAGCCGCTTTCGCCACCACGTTGGAGCAACACCAAAAGTCGTTGCAATCTGCGAAACGCCGTTCGACGAGCCGGATTGCTAAACCGACTGTGGGTATTCTGCGACGGCAGGTTGAGCAAATTGAGGAAGAGTTTGCAGACGATGGCCTGTATGAGGAATCGACAGAGGATGCGATCGCCAATACTAGCCTGCTATTCCGAGAGGTGACACCGGAGGAGCAAGCACTGCTGCGAGGGATGCAAACCTGGGCAGATGTAGCGGTCAAACGAGCCGATTCCAAAGCAAAAGAACTATTGAACTGGATTAAGCAATACATCAAATCCGATGGACAGTGGTCGAATGAACGGGTTTTGATTTTTACAGAGTATCGGGCAACGCAGAAGTGGCTTTATGATTTGCTGGCAACGGAGGGACTGGTTGCAGGCGATTCCCCTTCGGGGACGCGATGCGAACGCTTGATGACGCTGTATGGTGGCATGGATTCCCAGGAGCGTGAGAAGGTGAAGGCGGCATTCCAGGCAAACCCTGAGCTTTCCCCGGTGCGGATTTTGCTGGCAACCGATGCCGCTTCTGAGGGGTTGGACTTACAGAACCACTGCTCTCGCCTGATTCACTATGAGATTCCCTGGAACCCGAACCGCATGGAGCAGCGGAATGGGCGGGTTGACCGTCACGGGCAGAAAGCGTCAGAAGTCTTGATCTATCACTTTGTGGGTAAGGGGTATCAGCACTCTGCGGTTGGAACTCGTCCTGGAGATCTGGAAGGGGATCTGGAGTTTTTGATGCGGGCAGCGTTGAAGGTGAATACGATTCGAGAAGACCTGGGCAAGGTGGGTCCGGTGATTGCGACTCAGGTTGAGGAAGCCATGTTAGGGCGGCGAACCACGCTGGATACCAGCCGAGCGGAACGGGAGTCGGAACCCGTGCGGCGGATGCTGAAGTTTGAGCGATCGGTGCGGGAGCAAATTGAAAAGCTCCGAGAGCAGTTAAGTGAAACTCGCCGCAATTTCCGACTTACCCCAGAGAACATCGAAGCTGTCGTTAACATTGGGCTGGAATTGGCAGAACAACCGCCGCTGATACCAATAGAGATAGAGGGGTTGAGGGGACAAGCCTATCATCTGCCTGCGTTCCGGGGAAGCTGGTCAGTCTGTACTGAAGGGCTGGCACATCCGCATACCCAGGAGATTCGCCCGGTTGTCTTTGACCCGGATCAATCGAATGGTAGGGATGATGTCGTACTAGTTCATCTTAACCATCGGCTGGTGCAAATGTGCTTGCGCTTACTGCGAGCAGAGGTTTGGTCACGGGAAGGGCGGAAGCGGCTGCATCGGGTCACGGCTCGATTAGTTCCTAGTTCGGCATTAGAGCATCCGGTGGTGATTGCTCACGGACGCTTGGTGATTTTAGGTGGCGATCAGCAACGGCTGCATGAGGAGGTGATTACAGCCGGGGGAATGCTCAAAGAGGGGCGATTCAGCCGACTCAATGTGGGACAGGTGCAGATGGCGATAGATGCGGCTCTGCCTGATCCGATTCCAGAGACAGTCCAGCAGCGACTCATGACGTTGTGGGAGGGACACAAAGAACCGCTGTTGCGATCGCTAGAAGCTCGGATGAGCGATCGCACCGCAGGCTTACAAAAAGCACTGCAAGACCGCTGTGATAAGGAGGTTGCCGATATTACGGCAATTTTGACGGAACTGCGTCAGAGCATTTTGAACGAACTGAAGCAACCAGAGGTCGAGCAACTTGAGCTATTTAACAATACGGAGCGGGAGCAGCTTGAGCGCAATCTCAAGAGCCTCGAAGCTAGATTAGAACAGATTCCCCAGGAGATTGAACAGGAGGCAGCCGCTATCCGAGCCAGGTTTAGAGATCCCACGCCCCGATTATTTCCACTGGCTGTTACGTATCTGGTGCCTCAAAAGCTTGTGTAACAAGTCGCCCATCTTTCCGACTGGAAGGAAATCACAGGAAGGTTTTTGCATGTCCACTGCACGTCACCACGCTGAATGGCTCTCTCTGGTTGAAGTATCGGGTCCGTTCCTGAGCTTACCTGTGCTGCTTCAGGTATTTCCGAACGGGCTGGAGGCGCATGAGCCGGAACAGATGCGGTTGCTGCGGCTTGCCCATGAGGAGTGGGAAGACAACCAGAAGAGCTTGCAGCCGGAGACTGCGATTCATCGCGCTTGGGTGGAGTTTGTGTTGCAAGAGACGCTGGGGTTGCCGGGTGAGGTGTTGTTATCGGGGCAGGCAATTCCAACCGGGTTGCAGGTGACGATCGCTGAGCATCAGGAAACATTGCGTCCCGATTGGGTGGTGGTGAATCCCCGTGATGCAGCAGAGGCGGGTAAGCCGAGGTTACTGGTGCAGGTGGTGCCTGCGGGACAGGATTTAGAAAAGGGGCTGAAGGGGTCTCGCTGGGCTGCCAGTCCTGCGACTCGGATGATGGAGTTACTACACGCCTGCAATGTGCGATTGGGACTGTTGACGAATGGCGAACACTGGATGCTAGTGAATGCGCCAAAGGGAGAAACGACGGGGTATATCTCCTGGTATGCGACGCTTTGGCAGGAAGAGCCGATTACCCTGAGAGCGTTTCGCAGTTTGTTGGGGGTCGATCGCTTCTTTCGGGTGGATGAACCGCAAACGCTGGAGGTGATGCTGGCGCAAAGTATCAATAGCCAGCAAGAAGTTACTGACCAGTTGGGCTATCAGGTAAGGAAGGCGGTTGACGTATTGGTGCAGTCGATCGACCGGATTGACCAGGATCGAAACCGATCGCTATTACAGGGCATTTCGGAAACTCGGTTGTATGAAGCGGCATTGACGGTAATGATGCGGCTGGTGTTTCTGTTCTCAGCCGAGGAACGCAAGCTGATTCCGCCCCATGAGAATGAGCTTTACAACACGCACTATGCGGTTTCGACGTTGCGATCGCGCTTGCGGGAGCAGGCGGATCAGTTTGGGGAGGAGGTGCTAGAGCGGCGACAGGATGCATGGTGTCGCTTGCTGGCAACGTTTCGGGCGGTGTATGCCGGGGTGGATCATGATGCGTTGTTTATTCCTGCCTATGGTGGGAGTCTGTTTGACCCCGATCGCTTTCCCTTTTTGGAGGGACGGCGGGAGGGCACTGATTGGAAATTGCAGACGGCAGACCCGATTCCTGTGAATAACCGCACGGTGTTGCACCTGTTGGAAGCGTTACAAATTCTTCAGGTGAAGGTGCCGGGGGGCGGTGGGGTGGAGCCGCGTAAGCTGTCATTCCGGGCATTGGATATTGAGCAGATTGGGCATGTCTATGAGGGCTTGCTCGATCACACAGCAGTCCGGGCGACAGAGCCGATTCTGGGATTGGTAGGGACAAAGGACAAGGAGCCGGAGATTTCACTGGCGGAGTTGGAGGTACAGGCGGCGAAAGGGGAAACTGCCCTGGTTGCATTCTTGAAGGAGCAAACGGGTAAGTCGCTGTCGGCATTGCAGAAGGCTGTAGCCACTCAAGCAAGACAATCGAGTGGAACAGGTGAAACACCTCAAGATCATCAAGCACGGCAGCGGTTACTGATTGCCTGCAATAACGATCGCGCCCTGTTGGATCGCATCTTACCGTTTGCCAAGCTGATTCGGTTCGATACATTGGACTACCCGGTGGTGATTCCGGCCGGGAGTGTGTATGTGACGGAGGGGGTCGATCGCCGTCAGACCGGGACGCACTACACGCCGCGCAATCTAACTGAGGAGATTGTGCAGTATACGCTGGAGCCGTTGGTGTATGAGGGGGTGGCAGAGGGAAAGCCAAAGGAAGCGTGGCGGTTGCGATCGCCTGCCGAACTCCTTCAATTGAAGATTTGTGATATGGCGATGGGCAGTGGGGCGTTTTTGGTGCAGACCTGTCGCTATTTGGCTGAGAAGCTGGTGGAAGCATGGCAGCAGATGGAGGCAGAGCATCCGGGACAGGTGGTGATTGCGCCGGAGGGTACGCTGTCGGCAGCATTGCCGGAGGAATGCCCGATTCCGAAGGATGCCGATGAGCGGTTAGTGGTGGCGCGGCGCATTGTGGCGGATCGCTGTCTTTACGGAGTCGATAAAAACCCGTTAGCCGTCGAGATGGCGAAGTTGTCGCTGTGGCTGATTACGCTGGCGAAGGGGCGACCGTTTACGTTTGTGGATCATGCGCTGAAGTGGGGCGATTCGCTGTTGGGAATTACCAAACCGGAGCAAATCGAGTTTTTGAAACTGAATCCGGAAAAGGAAGCGGTACAACTGAGAACGGTGTCCGATCGCTGGAAACCCTTTGTGCAACGAGCGATCGCCAAACGGCAAGAGCTAGAAAACTTTAGTGTGTCGGATATTGCCGATATTCAAAAGAAGGAGCAGCTAAACCGGGAGGCAGAAGCAGCGATCGCCCATGTGCGACATGTGGGTGATTTTTTGGTGGCGGAGGCATTGGCTCAGGCAGGCAAAACATCAGACCTGACGGATGAGGAAATTCAGGTGTTGGCGGAGGTGGTGATTGAGGCGTTGGATGAAGCCGATGCCGAGAAGCGAAACCGGGAGATTGCTGCGATTCTGGCAAAAACCGAACGCATGATGAATTTGGGCAATCCAGAGAACCAACCCCCTCGAAAACTGTTTCATTGGCTGCTGGAGTTCCCTGAAGTATTTTTACAGGAAGATGCACCGAAGGGATTTGCGGCGATAGTTGGCAACCCTCCCTTTCAAGGCGGGTCAAAAATTACAGGTGTGCTTGGTACAGATTACAGAGGTCTTTTAGTTGAAAATATTGCAAATCAAAAACGAGGTAACGCAGATTTATGTGCTTACTTCTTTCTCAGAGCAGAACAACTAACGAATAAGTTTGGAGGATTCGGCTTGGTTGCAACCAATACCATTGCTCAGGGTGATACTCGTGAAGTTGGATTAGATCAATTGGTTGCAAACGGTTGTGCTATTAATCGGGCTGTACCCAGCCGTCCTTGGATTGGAACTGCAAGTTTAGAAGTTGCTCATGTTTGGATTAGAAAAGATAAGTGGTTAGGAGAATTTATCCTTGACGAAGGGTTAGTAAGTGGAATCACGCCATTGTTGACAGCGCCTAGTAAGACTTTAGGTCATCCTCATAGATTAGTTAATAATCAAGAAAGCTCTTTTTTAGGTAGTAAATTAACTGGAATGGGTTTTATCCTCTTGCCAGATGAAGCGAAATTACTTATTCAGCGTAATCCTAAAAATAAAGAAGTTCTGTTTCCATATTTGAATGGCGAAGATATTAATTCACGTCCTGATCAATCGCCAAGCCGGTGGGTTATCAACTTTAAAGATTATCCTCTAGATGCAAATCATGACGATCTGAAAAACCCTAAAGGAGCACCTTACGCAGCGGATTATCCTGATTGTTTGGCTATTATTCAGGAAAAGGTAAAGCCTGAAAGAGATTTAAACAATCGGAAGGAACGCCGTGAGAAGTGGTGGCAATATGGGGAGAAAACACCTGCGCTTTATCGGGCAATCGAGAAGCGTAGTAGAATTTTTGTAATTCCTCGTGTTAGCAAGTTTCTCACTGTTTCTGCCTCTACTACAGATATAGTTGCCAGCGAGGCAACTGTTGTTATTGCCTCAGAGTTCTTTTCTACTTTCACACTTCTTCAATCAGATATTCATCAACTTTGGACAATTGCATTTCAAAGTAGCCTCGAAACACGAGGTAGGTACACACCTTCTGACTGCTTTGAAACCTTCCCCTTCCCCACACCCGATCCTTCAGACCTCAGCACTCAATTCCTAACCCTCAACACGATCGGTGAAATCTACTACACCCATCGTCAGGCAATCATGCGCGAGCGTCAGGAAGGACTCACCAAAACCTACAATCGCTTTCATGATGTCAATGAGAAAGCGAGTGATATTCAGAAATTGCGATCGTTGCATGTTGAGATGAACCAGGCAGTTGCCGCTGCCTACGGTTGGCAAGACCTCGACTTAGGGCACGGTTTTCATAAGACGAAACAGGGCATCCGCTTCACCATCAGCGAAACCGCTCGACGGGAAGTGCTCGATCGGCTGTTGGAGTTGAACCATCAGCGCTACGCCGAGGAAGTCGCCCAGGGTTTGCATGATAAGAAGAAGGCAAAAGGCAAGGGGCAGAAGGCAAAGGGCAAAACCACCCAAAAGCAAAAAGCCCCTGGAGACGACCTGCAGGATGAGCAAATCAGCCTGTTCTAGGCTAGTTTATAGCTGATACAATTGTGGCAATGCCAAAAACAAAAAATGCTTGCAGCTCCTGCAATATTGCGGTTTGTCAACTCAGGAGGTTTCAATGACAGCCCGACTTTTAGAAACACCTGTTAGTTTTGACCAATTTATTGAGTGGCTCCCAGAATCATCAGAACATCGCTACGAACTCCATCGGGGGGTCATCATTGAAATGCCAAAACCGAGAGGAAAACACTCCCAGGTTGCTGGATATATTGCTCTCAAAGTGGGGATTGAAATTGAGCGACTGGCACTACCCTACTTCATTCCCAAAGAATGCATTGTGCGCGCTGCTCCGCAGATACCGCAAGGGTCGCTCGATAAAGAATCAGGTTATGAACCCGATGTCATCGTTCTAGATGCACCCGCCCTCATGGATGAACCCCAGTGGGAAAGCGGCTCAATCCTGACGTTAGGGAAATCCATCAAAGTCATCGTAGAAGTCATTTCGACCAATTGGCGCGACGATTACTTCACAAAGCTAGGCGAATATGAAGCCCTTGGGATTCCAGAAGTCTGGCTGGTGGACTATGCTGCATTGGGCGGACGACGGTACATTGGCTCTCCCAAACAGCCCACCTTCACGGTTGGCTACCTAGTGGATGGAGAGTATGAGTTACAGCAGTTTCGATCGGGCGATCGCATCCTCTCGCCCACATTTCCAGAATTAAACTTGACGGTTGATCAGGTATTTGCCGCAGGAAGCTAGAAGATGCAGATGAGTGGCGACTAAATGGCTTGATCCAGCACTCGGATATCCAAAACCTCATTTCTCATCAACGGCTCAATTTGTGACTCAGAAACTGCTAAAACGGCGATCGTTTTCCCGACCGCGTTAAAAACCTCCAGGCTATAGCCGTCTTCCCCATTCGCGACAGGATGATGTTCCACGATCGTCGCCACATCTCCCCGGTGCAACTGATGCTTCGGAAAATCTTCCCGCAAAGCCACCCTCGTAAACAACTCAAATGCTATCACTCCGCCTCCTTATCTGGACATAAGGTAATAACCCTCGTTTGTTGTATTACGTACTCAATTATTTAAATAGTCATAACTGCCGACTTAACACCGTATTATCTTATTCCAAGCGAATACCTGTAACCTTTTCACGAAAAGAGACGAGATCAACGCTTACACCACAGACCTTGGCTAAACAAGCTCTTCTCGTCTCCTGCTTTTGGGCTTGTTGCAGCATCAAGCTTGTGACTAAAGCCGCTGCTCCAACCCCATAAGCTTGTTGTTCTTGAGACTTGTTATAACTACGCATTGTAAGAGCATTAACAAATACATAAAAGCTACTGGGCTTGTGTTTTAAAAAAATGTGAGATAGCTCCTCCATCAGAGTGGCATGAGTTCTCGTTTTTGCATGGGTAGGATTGAGGACAACAGCATGACCCCTTGGCAGATGTAAAGCCCCGCCAGACCAACTGTCAGAACCTGCACCCAGTATCTCGTGCAGCATATGTGATGGCAAACCTGCGACATCAAGAGGCGAAAAGATTTTCACATCCATTTCTTGAGCCAACTCATAAGGGTCTAGAGGGTCAAGCTCATCTAACCCCAACAAATCCCTCATCCGTTTTGCACGCCTCTCAATCCATGCCGTAAAATTGCTGCTCACGATCAATTCCTGTGCAACTAAAACAGCAAAACACTTATACTACCCAAATTGTGCCACTGTTGATAAAGTGTTTCTCACATGATACACCAGGGATAGCGCAGGAGAACTCTTCTGATCCCAGATCTAGTTATCATCCGAGTTTTGCTGTTCTGACTGCGCCAATTGCTCATACAGCAGACGAAACATTGTAGCTAGTGCCTCTGCTGTTTTGGGCGAAAGGCGTTTGTCGGCTCTCAAATGCACCTCAACAATTTCCGGTGTTGTAGGCTTAGGAGCATTTTCCTCAGAATCCTTGTCTTGTTCCTCCACAAGTAAAAAACTAACAGAAACATTCAGCCAATTTGCCAATTTAGAGAGTGTTTCAGCATCCGGCAGCGAAGAAGCTACGCCCCTCTCCAACCTTGAAAGCGTAGAGGAACTGACACCAGATTCCTGTGCCGCCGCCCTTAGTCCTATTTCTTTCTCCCGTCTCTTTGCCTTAACCAAACCACTAATGCGAGCTAAGGCGGCTTCATAAGTCATACAAAACTTCCCAAAGCATCCGCATTTACAAGTTTATCGGAAAACGTTGCACAGATGACACAGTTTTATAGTTGCAACATCCAAGCGAGTGTGTTAGGTTGAGATCGTCTCATGCATGAGACAGTTTAATACTTGAGACAATAGGAGGTTTTTGCTTATGGTTACGTCTAAAAATTACCAAATTCAGTTGGATGGGCAACGTTACAGTGTCGATGATCCTGTGATCACTGGACAACAGCTTCTAGACTTGGCTGGAAAGAGACCGGCTGACGAATACTTGGTTTTTCAGGTACTTCAGGGAGGGCAACTAGAAGAAGTTCGACTCGACGAAACCACCGATCTCCGTAAACCCGGTCTGGAGCGATTCATTACCTTCCAGAGCGATCGCTCCTTCCGGCTGGTGATTGACGGTCGGCGATTTGAGTGGGGCAGACCCCTAATCAATGGGCTGGAGTTGAAAAAGTTGGCGGGTGTCGATCCTGCAACCTACGGCATCTGGCTAGAAGTTCGTGGTGCCGAGGATCGGGCGATCGCAGACAACGAATTGGTTGACCTGCAACAGCCGGGTGTCGAGCGGTTCTTCACGGGTAAGAAAACTACCACCCAGGGTAACAGCTTTCTACCTGCCAAAGACCGGGAATACCTTGCGGGTCGAGGGCTGCAATTTGATGAAATCGTTGATGGCTCCAACAAAGGGGTAATCATTCGGGGCTTTCCTCTTCCCTCCGGGCGCTTTGATGTTGGGCAAGCCGATCTTCTAATTCTTTTGCCGTTTGGCTATCCGGATGCGCCACCAGATATGTTCTTTGTCCTTCCCTGGATCAAGCTAGCTCAAATCGCCAAATACCCAAAAGCCGCCGACCAACCCTTTCCTTTCAACGGACAGCAGTGGCAACGCTGGTCACGCCATAACAACGAATGGCGACCAGGGGTAGACGGCATTTGGACCATGCTGAAGCGGGTGGAACACGCCCTGGAGGTGGCAGCATGAAAACGTCCAGCTTGACTGCTAGCCTGAAAATTCAGGAGCGCCACCTGAACCGCCTTAAGGAGTTCCTAATCCACCAAGATGGAGTAGAACGTGCCGCTTACATCCTATGTGGGCAGTCATCAGTCTCACTTGACCCCTGGACTGGGCATCCCCATCGTAAATTCTTCTCCTACGATATTCTGCCTGTGCCGGAGGATGAAGTCCTTTCGAGTTCTGACCAGCACATTACCTGGAAAACTGATTCCTTTGTGCGAACCTTGAAACGAGCGCAGGAGCAAGGCTTAACGGTTGCGCTTATTCATAGCCATATAGGAGGCTTTGCAGAATTTTCTGACCAGGATGATGCCAACGAACCCGATTTAGTTGAGCTAGCCCAGAATCGAAACGGAGAGAACACGTCACTCCTGAGCCTCATTCTGACTTCAGATGAAAAGCTGGTTGGTCGCCTTTGGATCAACCAACAGCAATGGCTTCCGCTCCGCTTGATTACAGTCGTCGGTGAATCGATCCGACTCCATTACCCAGGAAGAGGGCTGGGACAACCCTCTTCCATCCTCCAAAGGCAGGCGTTAGCGTTTGGCAGAGTACTGGAGCAAGACCTGGCAATGTTGCGAGTAGGGATTGTCGGCTGCGGAGGAACTGGCAGCGCCACTGCTATGCTGCTGCCTAAAATGGGATTCCGCCGCATTGCCCTCTTTGACAAAGATATTGTTGAGGAGAGCAATTTGAACCGTCTGCATGGTGCAACCCAAGCAGATGCAGACGTAAAGCGTCCCAAAGTGGAGGTTATTGCGCGATCGCTAACGGAGTTAGGCTTGGGGGTGCAGGTGCAACCGTATCAATCCTGGATTGGTGATCCAGAATGCCGAGATGCCCTTAAAGCTTGCGACATCATTTTTGGTTGTACGGATGATCACGCCGGACGCTTGCTGCTCAACCGCTATGCCTATTACTATGTCACACCTGTCTTTGACATGGGTTTGGCAATTGAAGTGTCATCGTCAGAGCCACCAGAAATCAAGGCAATGGATGGACGAGTTACAGTTCTCTCCCCTGGTCATACTTGCCTACTTTGCCGAGGAATTATCAGCCCTGTGATCGCACGCGATGAAGCTCTCAAGCGAAATAACCCCACTGAATATGAACGCCGAAAGGCAGAAGCCTACGTTTTGGGTGAAGGCAATCCTAGCCCCGCTGTTGTTCTGTTCACGACTGATGTGGCAATCATGGCGATCGAAGAACTGGTGCATCGACTTCAGGGTTTCCGGGGAGAAAACAGTGCAGTTGCCCAGCGGGTACGCAAATTTCACCTTATGGAAGATCGACGGCAAGGAGCCAATCCTGCCCCATATTGCCCTGTTTGTGGCTCCGTTGAGCATTGGGGCAGAGGGGATATCGACCCATTTCTCAATTTAGTGGGGTAAGTCATGCTATTTCGTACCTTTGTCCAGCAATTACTAACGCGGCTCCGGTTCATCCCTAGGCCAGATTTTGCTGCCCAAATCGTGCCCACGCATCCGGCTCCTGAAGAAGTCAAGCCAGGAGCGATGCTAGTGGTTGGTGACGATAAGTATCAGAAGTGGGCATGTTTTCGATGCCCTGGAGGTTGTGGTGAGAATATCTTGCTGCCGCTGAATAAAACTCAACGTCCTTGCTGGGCAGTTTTCATAGATTGGCTCGGACGACCCACTATTCATCCTTCAGTCAGGCAACTCAACGAGTGCCGCTGCCATTTCTGGATTCGGCAAGGATGCGTTGATTGGTGCCCCGATGATTGAATTTGTACTGTCTTTAGTGAGAAATAGCCATTTCGGAATTAAGCGGGTTTACTAGAAGAGGCGGTCCACGCAATTACCCCTAATGTCTTTCGAGATCATCCACAAGCCCACCTTCACTAACCAACTCCTCGCCATCCCCAAAGAGCGAGTCATCCAGGTATTGGAGAAAATCGAGGTCTTGCGGGATGACCCCAAGCCCCACGGTAAGCTGAAGAAAAAACTGCACGGCTACAAAGGCGACATTTACCGCCTACGCTCTGGAGACTTCCGCATCATTTACACCTATGGCGATGGTTGGGTTGCCTTGCTTGGGGTTGATGCCCGTAAGGATGTCTATAAGGGTGACAAATTGATAGCGGAAGAAACTGAAGTTGATGTTGCCGCTTTTACCAACCTTGAAAATCTGTTAGCCCCTGAAAAGGTTCTGCCACCTGAACCTAAGCCGTCTCAAGCAGAAGCCCTTTTACCCGTTGAGCTAACCGAGGAATTACTCGATCGCCTGCTCATTCCCAAAACCTGTTTTCCTAACCTTCTGGCTTGCCGTACCTTCGATGACTTGCTAGAAGCCGATGTGCCAGGGGCAGTGCGCGATCGCCTATTTGACTGCATCACCGCACCTAACTTCGATCAAGTCCTCAACCAACCTAGCTTCGTCACCGGCAGTCCTGATGAGCTACTCCGCTTCAAAGAAGGGGATCTCCTGGGTTTTCTCCTCAAACTTAATCCTGAGCAAGAGAAATTTGTTACCTGGGCAATGAATGCAACGGGACCAACCCTCCTCAAAGGAGGTCCAGGTACAGGAAAAAGTACCGTTGCACTCTATCGCACCCGTGAAATTCTCAAACAGCTTCAAGCCAATGGTGTTAGCCAACCCCGGATTCTCTTCACCACTTACACCAATGCCCTGGTCACCTTCTCAGAGCAACTGCTGCAACAACTTCTGGGTGAGGATGCCCGTTTTGTAGAGGTCAAAACGGCTGATGCGCTGATGTCCTCTATTAGTCATGCCACTAAGCAAGTTCAAGTTGCTCAAACTAACGAGCTGATCAAGCTATTGCGACAAGCCATTCCTCAAGCGATCGCCGCTCTAGAAGGCAATGTTCTACAACAACAGGCGCAGCGACTCGTCCTGCAACGGCTCCAACCAGAGTATTTGCTCGAAGAGCTGACAGATGTGATTGATGCACGGGGCATCGAAACGCTGGCAGATTATCAAGAGACTACCCGTACTGGTCGCAACATCTCTCTCAACAAATCTCAGCGACAGGCAATTTGGACACTGCGGCTTCATTTCAATCAATTACTGAAAGATCAGGGAATAGCAACCTGGGCACAGATGCGGCTTTATGCCCTCGATCGCCTTCACACCATGCCAGATCCGCCTGTCTATGACGCGGTTGTGGTGGATGAAGCCCAAGATCTCAGTCCCGTTGTGCTGCGCTTTTTGGTAGGGCTTTGCCGTGAATCGAATCGGCTATTCATCACCGCTGATGCCAATCAATCAATCTACGGCAACAGCTTCCGGTGGTCTGAGGTGCATCACTCCCTCAAATTTGTTGGACGCACAGGCATTTTGAGGATGAACCATCGCACCACTCAAGAAGTCGGGGAAGCTGCTCAATCCTACTTGCAGGAAGGCATTCTGGACGAAGACAAGATTGAACGGCTCTATATTCATACAGGTCCCTTACCAGCAGTCCGTGCTGTTGCCGATCGCCCATCCGAAGGCTCTCTATTGGCTCAGTTTTGTCGCACTGCCGCTCGCGAGTTTCGCCTGGGAATAGGAGCCTGCGCTATACTGACGCCGACGGAAAAATCTGGCAAGAATATAGCAGGACAGCTGAACTACCTGGGAGTTGAGGCAACGTTTATGACCAGTCGAGAACTGAACTTGAACTGTAAGGGCATTAAAGTGTTGCCGCTCAAGGCTGCGAAAGGGTTGGAGTTTCCGATCGTGGCGATCGCAGGTTTTCTAGACTCCCCTTTCTCAGCAGTGACCAAGAAACTCTCAGACGAGGAAATCGCAGAAATTCTAATGCGCGAACGGCGCACCCTGTTTGTGGGCATGACTAGAGCAATGCGCGCCCTGATGGTTCTCGTTCCGGCTCACCAGCCAGGCAGCTTCCTGCAAAACTTTGATCCTCAGTTCTGGAATTTGGGTAACGCATGAAAAGCCTTCGACTGCCTGCTACTCTCCCTGGCGATTTGGATCTTGCGGCTGTTAATCAGCAGCTCCGCGATCGCACAGTCCAACTGGATTGGAGTGCGGTTGTATCTGTTTCAGAGTCAGCCTTGACTACGCTGTTAAATGGGCTTGATTTGTCAAATGACGCAGATGCACTGGGTGTTGATGGGTCAATGGCGGATTCTGTCATGGCAGAAATTAGCCGTTTCTTTTCACAACAAGCTGTTAAAAAGCCCAAAAAATCTCGCCAGAAATCATCTGCTAATCCCTCAAAGATTACTCCTCAAATCTGGCAACAGGACAGTTTGTTTAAAGCTGAATTGGTTCCTTCCAAGGGGCAAGTTTCCGATGGTCAAGGCACTTTATTAGAACTCCAATATGTACAAGATGAAGAAAAGGGTGCTGAGGAGTCTTCAAAAGTAGCTGAACAAACTGTTGAGCGAACAGAAAATAGCAGTTCATCTGATGTAAATGCAACGGAGCCGCTCCTATCAAAAAGAATTCCATCTGCTTACGACATCCGGGCTGAACTAGAGGATGCCATCCTCAAAGATTTACGGGGACCAGCCCAGGGTGAGGAGGAAGAAGTAGAGGAGGACAGCGTTCAAGATCGGTATTTGGTTGGCTTGTTGGCTCCGCAATATCGCCAAGCCCCAGTCTTAGGTGAACAGCCTGAAGAGGAAGACGAGTTGGCGATCGCCGACAAGGGTAACCAGGAGGAGGGAGCCACTGAAACAACTGCAACCTCTACCCCGGCAATGTTTCCTTCCTCGCTTGGCATGACCTTCTGCGTCAGTGGTGAAGCCAAAGCGATTGAAATCACAGCAGAGTGGGGCAATTACCGCCGAGAAGCCAGTCAATTTCCCAAGGAAGACGGTAGTTCCAAGCTGGTCTGGAAACGTTACCCAATGGGAGGCAGTACCGTATTGCCGTTAGATGGCGAAGCGTTCCGCTGGGTTGTGATGGGCGAGGTAGGTCCTGATGTCTATGTTCAGGGGCGATCGCGACAACAGGACAACGGAGACTGGATTATTACGCTATTCCTCGTGAATGGACAGCACGAACCCAAGCAACGTCGGGATGAAGCATGGTTATTTCAACCGGAGTTAAGCGTTCGGGCACCTGACCGCTCACCCATCTTTATTCGCAATCCATTGCCTACGACTGTTCAAAATATTGACCCAGTGATCCGGGCTGAAGCGCAAGCAATGGCAATGCTTTACCGTAAGCAAGTTGAATTTGCTGTCGGGCATGGCGTTAGCGTTCAGGCAGAACTGGCTTCTAATACAACCGAAAAAGCAGTTTGCCTCTCAACTAGCGTGGCTCCAGTTTACGAAGTACCGAAGACAGCCCCTCCGACCGCAGAGGAAATTCCAGAACTTGCAGGGTTAGTCTTGGACATGAAGGAGCTATCAGAAACCCCGACGGGTAGCCTTTCTGTCAAGCTAACTGCCCTGATCAATGCCTATAGAACCTGGATTGACCAGCAAGAAACCCGGATTTCAGATCCCGGTTCTGGGCTACTGACTTATCAAGATACGGCTGCGACTGTCATCCAAAATTGCCGGATTGCCCTCAAGCGGATTCAGGAAGGTGTGTCCCTGCTTCAGAGCAATGTTCAAGCAGCCGAGGCTTTCCAGTTTATGAACAAGGCAATGTGGCAGCAGCGGATTCACTCCCTTTACTCTGAGCAGAAACGGCAAGGGAACGAGACGACTCTGGAAACAATTGACCAGTATGAGAACCGTCGTTGGTATCCCTTTCAGCTTGCCTTTATCCTGCTGAACCTGCCCAGTATGACTGATCTGCATCATCCAGATCGAACTCATTCAACTGATGCGATCGCTGACTTGCTTTGGTTCCCAACTGGCGGTGGAAAAACTGAGGCTTATCTGGGGCTGACAGCCTATACGATCGGGCTACGACGGCTACAGGGGGCGATCGAAGGTCGAAGTGGTGAGTTTGGTGTCGCCGTCTTAATGCGCTATACGCTGCGACTACTGACCCTTCAGCAGTTTCAGCGAGCAACTGCTTTGATTTGTGCTTGTGAGGCAATCCGTCGCGACGATGAGGATAAATGGGGTAAAGAGCCTTTTCGGATCGGGCTTTGGGTTGGGGAACGCAGCACTCCAAATTACACAGCTCAGAGCGAGGAGTTCGTTAAACAGATTCGGGGACAGCATCAGCAGTACCGAGGTGGTTCTCCCCATCAGCTCACAAACTGCCCTTGGTGTGGAACCCAGATTGAACCCGGTAAGCACATTCAGGTAACTTCAGTCGAAAAAGGGGATGGGCGCACTCGCATTTTTTGTGGTGATTCACTAGGTCGCTGTCTCTTCTCAAAAGGTGAAGGGCTTCCTGTGTTGGTGGTTGACGAGGAGATTTATCGTCGCTTACCAACACTTTTGATTGCTACCGTCGATAAGTTTGCTCAAATGCCCTGGAAAGGGGAAGTCCAGATGTTATTTGGGCAGGTGAATGGGCTGTGTGAACGGCATGGATTCCGTTCCCCTGATTTAGATGATAAGGATTCTCACAAAAAGACGAGCGCGCTACCTGCTGCTAAAACCTTATCGCATCCCTTGCTACGACCCCCAGATCTGATTATCCAAGACGAGCTTCACTTGATTAGTGGTCCTCTGGGAACCTTGGTCGGACTTTATGAAACGGCAGTTGATCAGCTTGCCTCCTGGACAGTGAATGGAAAATTAGTCCGCCCCAAAGTGGTTGCCTCAACTGCTACGATTCGACAGGCGAATGCTCAAGTTCACAATTTGTTTCTCCGCAAAGTGCAAGTCTTTCCTCCACAAGGATTAGACATTGAAGACAACTTTTTCTCCCGTCAACGGCAGCCCAGCGAGGCGCATCCTGGTCGTCGTTATCTGGGTATTTGTGCCCCTGGTCGCAGAATTAAGGCTGCCTTGATTCGAGTTTATGTTGCCTCTCTATCTGCCTCTCAGTATCTTTATGAAACTAAAGGCTATGGCACAAAGACCGACCCCTGGATGACACTCGTTGGCTACTTTAACTCCCTACGAGAATTAGGCGGAACTCGGCGCTTAGTAGATGATGACATCCGTTCTCGGCTTGTCAAGATGGATCAGCGGGGATTAGCCAAACGCACCCGGTTGCTGATGGATGAGTTGACCTCCCGTAAGGATTCAACTGAAATTCCAGACATTTTGGATTGGATGGAAACGACGTTTGATCCAGCGCAAGAAGCAGAAAACCGTGCCAGACGGAAGAACAATCAGAAAGTAGACAAACGTGATCCGCTAGATGTCATTTTGGCAACCAATATGATTTCTGTTGGAGTGGATGTGAAACGGTTAGGTTTGATGGTTGCCTGTGGTCAGCCCAAAAATACGGCGGAGTACATCCAGGCAACCTCGCGAGTCGGCAGAACTTATCCTGGTTTAGTCATTACCGTTTATAACTGGGCACGTCCTAGAGATTTATCACACTATGAGCGGTTTGCTCATTACCATGCAACGTTTTACCAGCATGTTGAAGCTCTATCAGTCACTCCCTTTTCCTCCGGTGCCCTGTATCGGGGACTGAGTGCTTTACTCGTTTCTTTGATCCGATTATCGGGTCAAGACTTTAATCCCAACCATCATGCAGGAAGAATCCAATCGAACCATCCGTTTTTAAAAGCTGCGATCGACGCGATCGTGCAGCGAGCTGGATTAGTAGCCAATACCAAAGTTGCAGACTATGTGCAGCAAGAACTGAAATCAAAGCTTGATGTCTGGTTGAGCAGTGCTCAAAATACCCCAGGTGGCGGCACACTTAAGTACAAGGTTGCTTCAAAGGATGGGACATCGATCGACCTTCTGAAGCCTGCCGGAAAAGGGGATTGGAAAGAATTTACCTGTCTCAATTCCCTCAGAAACGTGGAGCCAACCATCGGACTCATTCTCACCGATAGCGTCCCTGATGAGGACTTTAGTCGTCTACCTCAACCCATGTCCGTTGACCCATCTGAACTATGACCCAGGCAAACTATAAGTACCGTGTTGGGGAACTTCGCCCCAGTCAAATTCTCTTCTCCTATGGGGTTGGGGCAGTGGTTGACCTCCCAAACCTTTCTGTCATGGTGCTGGGATTGGAGGATTGGGCTGATCGCTATGGCATTGAGGTTGCCGAGGAACGGCTTCTGACAGCAGTGCGACGAGAGTTAGGCAAGCAGGTCAAGCAACTAAAATCTCCTCCCATGTCTTTGCAGGAGGACTCTGGTGGCTTTAATCCCTTTGATGAAGCCGCTCGGATTGGAATTCCCGTAGCGCCCTTTCCAGCTTGGATGGTTTGTCCCTACTGTCATTTTCTGGCTCCCTTACAGGGGGGATATTTTGAACTCAAGTCCAATCCCTACCGTCCTCAAGAAAGCCATTACATCCACAAAAATTGCCGCAAACCAGGGAAACCTCCCAAGGTGATACCCGCTCGCTTTCTGGTCGCTTGTGAACATGGGCACTTAGATGATTTTCCCTGGCTTTACTTTGTCCATCGCGGTAATACGAACTGCCGGGGACCTTTGCGGCTGGAGGAATACGGGATTTCGGGGACAGCGGCTGATATTGTGGTCAAGTGCGAAGGTGAGGGCTGTGGCGCTTCACCCCGTCGATTATCAGATGCCTTTGGAGAACAAGGTAAAAAAACAATGCCTCGCTGTCGGGGACGGCATCCCCATCTTCGTAGCTTTGACGATCGCTGTGACCAACAAATGCGAGGGATTTTGCTCGGTGCTTCTAATAGCTGGTTTGGTATTAGCTTGTCTGCGCTCTCGATTCCGACTGCGTCTAATAAACTGGGCGAGTTGGTGGGTGAATATTGGACCCGGTTGAGTAAGGCAACCAGTACTGAAGTTCTAAAAATCTTGCTGGATGCATTTCAAGCAGGAGGCGAACTTCAAGAATTCGCCAAATACTCGATTGATGATATTTGGCAAGAAATCCAAAGGCGGCAAGCAGGAAGCTCAGAGAGTGACACAACCCATGACTTAAAGACTCCAGAGTGGGAAGTTTTCTCCACGGCAGACTCCAGCAAAAATACGAAAGATTTTCAGCTTCGTCCAGTTCTACCGCCTCAAGGCTTTGAGAAATGGTTTACTCAAGTTGTTTTAGTGGAACGCCTCCGGGAGGTTCAATCCCTGATCGGCTTCACTCGGATTCAATCTCCCGGTGATTTTGAAGACGCTGGAGAAATCCCAGAGGAGTATCGAGTCAGGCTGAGCCGAAGCGCTCCACAATGGGTTCCAACTACCGAAGTGAAAGGAGAGGGAATTTTTCTACAGTTCGATGAATCCTCACTCGATCATTGGGAACAGCGATCTGCTGTTAGGGAACACCAGAAACAAACCTGGGAAGCACACAAACGCTGGTGCCAAAGTAGAGGACTTGATCCACTAAAAATCAGATTTCCTGGCATTCGCCATATGCTGATTCACTCCTTCTCCCACGTCTTGATGCGGCAACTGGCGATTGAGTGTGGTTACAATGCAGCCAGTTTGCGTGAAAGGCTCTATTCTAAGCCAGTTAATGACGAAGATGGACCACAAGCAGGACTGTTGATTTATACTGCTGCACCAGATAGTGAAGGCACCCTGGGGGGATTAGTCAGTCTGGGAGAACCTGCAATTTTGGGACACCACATTGCACAAGCGTTAGAGCAAACACGCCTATGCGCCTCTGATCCTCTCTGTGCTGAACACGACCCACTTCAAGGAAATGCCTGTTTACACTGGGCGGCCTGCCATGCCTGTCTATTCAGTCCTGAAACTTCATGTGAAAGAGGGAATAAATTCTTAGACCGATCTCTTCTTGTTCCAACGCTGCATCGTCAACAGTTGGCATTCTTTCAATAATGGAGAGCCACCCGTGAACTCAAAATTACTCAGTTCAATTCACCGGGTTGCGAAAGAACTACCACCGATTGCATTGAATGCTCTGGCAGACTTTCTGGAAGAATCCGCAGGGTCTTACAGTGAAGAATTGAAAGCTAGGGTACTGAGCCAGTTGCCGAACCTCAATTTTCGGCGGGCTGTGCTTGAGCTTTTGGAGGACTGGCATCAGGCATCAACAAACTTAGATAGCCAGTCTATTGCCTTGGCGTTACGCTCAACCGCCTATGCGATCGCCTCGGCCCACTCTGCGCTTTCTGCCGAAATTGTATGGACAGGTCCTGATGTCTCCAATATCCCAGTTCGGAAAACAGAGCAGGTTCTCAAACAGTTAATTCAAGAAGCCCAACGAGAACTAACGATTGTCAGTTTTGCAGTCTATAAAGTACCCGATATTGCGGAAGCATTGATTGCCGCAATGGATCGAGGAGTACACTTGCGGATCATTGCCGAAACTCCAGAAGTTGGGGAGGGTAAGGTTCCTTTTGGAGTTGTAGCAGGATTGGGAGCAGAAGTCGCCCAGCGATCTGAGGTGTTTATTTGGGAGAAATCTAAACGACCTAAAGGCAAAGACGGCAAACATGGTTCACTTCACATGAAGTGTGCGGTTGCAGACGGCAATGACTTGCTTATTTCCAGTGCCAATTTAACTGGGTATGCTTTAACTCTGAATATGGAAATGGGATTACTTATCCATAGTCAATCTCTAGCCAGTTGTGTTAATAACCATATTAATCAACTCATTTATCAGGACGTTTTTTCATTACTCAGGTAATGGTGTAAATATATGAATGACCTGCATACGTTCAACTGGACTGGTAGCGCTATACGCCTTTATTAGCACCAGTAATCCAGAGAGTTTGGCTATTATAAAATTCACCCTGCTGTTCTAAAGAGTATCCTCCTAATAGCAAACCAATCCATAACTCGACGATTGGTATTTTTAAGGCTTGTTGTAAATCAGGTAGACGAATGTTTGAACCGAAAAGTTGAAGATAGTGGGCGATCGCCCCCACCCACTCCTCCACACTCTCCCCGTGCGCCAGCTCCCGGATCTGCTCTGCCATCTGTAGCTCATTGAGCGGTTGTTCCTGCTCTATCTGGTCTGCCCAGTTCAAGAGCGCCTCCTTATCCACCTCCCCAACAACAGAACCTTCTTGGCTGAGCGTTCTCTTCTTGCGGTTGGCCGGATACTGTAGCGGCTCTGGCTCCTCAAACAGATCCGTAACATCCAGCGATAGCGACTGGACAAACAGATCGACGCAACCTTCCAGATCCACCACTGGCTCCTGGGGATTATGCCGACGTTCCCATCTGGAAAACATCAGATCTGCTCGCGCAGCGTAGACTTCCGAGAGCTGCATTAGCACGTCTCCGGCAACCGCCAGTTGCTCGGCAAGCGGTTGTTCCGTGATGGTTTGCTCCAGGGCGGTGCAGAGCGATCGCAGATCCGCCGTCTCTGGAAACCGAGATGCCGCCTCCAAAGATTGCCACAGGTCAAGCTGTAACTGCTGCACTTCCATTACAGCCTAACCTCTGGATAGAGTGGGCAGGGTCGAATCGGGCAGTTATGGGGATGCAGTTCAACCGAGGAACGAAAGCGTTCTACCTTGATTCCACTGTGCTGAGAAAACACATCTAGAATCCGAACCAGCAGTGTTTTGACCTGTAATTCGGTTAGCCCTAGGCAGTGAACGGGTTCAACTTTGGCGACCCGATCGTTCCCCATCCAGAGTTCTGCGCCCAAGGCATGCAGCGGTGATTCCTTAGTGACTCGATACCAGTGAACGACAGCGGCAGGAACGGCTGGAGCCAGTACCTCTAGTGTCGCTACTCGTACAACCCCAGAAACGCCCGGTTCTGATGATAACGGTTCAGATGGCTGTCCGCGTCGTCGCTGCTTGCGAATATGGTTTCGGACTCCCCGATGACGATAGTAGGAGCGACGGTTATGGCAAACCTTCGGATTCCAGCAGCCGTCACCGTTTGGTCCATGACGCTGTTGGGCTTCCTGGGAGTCCAGCTTGGAGCACAACCGACATTTTTCCTGATCGGGACGTGCCATCACGCACCTCGGAGGGGTGCAAGTAACGCCTCGACCCACTGCTGATCAGCCTCCGATAGCTTGGGCGGTGGGACAGGCTGACGATAGTCGATGCGTTCGTTATACCCTGCCCGATCGCACACACCCTGCACAATTGCCTGTAATTCTACCGACGGTTCCGCATCTTCGGGTCTTAGCGGCAGCGGCACACTGGGAATGGGTTCACGCAAGTCAAAGTCATACAGGTCAGCTTGAGGACGTTGTGAACGACGACTCACAATCAGGCGATAATCACTCGGCTGCACCTCTCCGATCATCGTCATTGGGATGCCCGCCCGGATTAGATCGATTTCAACCAGATTGGAGAGACTGCCCAGAATTCGCCTGCGCTTGTTTTCATAAGCCGTTCTGCCTTTTCCCTTCTGCTTGTTTTTGGGTGACAGCACCTCAATCACTGTAATAACCGTATCTGTGCCGACTTCGCGAACTTCGAGATAGCGCTCTTTAATCGTGGTTGGCTGGGGTAAGAAAATGGAGCGGGGTCGTTTCTGAGTTAACGTTGCACCCGGCTCAACTCGCAACGGCTCCACTTGATCGATTGACCGAGCCGCTAAGACAGCAGCATCTGGAATCCCCACGAGAATTTCTTCTGGCTCTTCTTGATCCTGGTAGGTGCGAGTCTCAACCTCAATGTAATAGTTGGGGCGCAGTTGGGGCGCTACCGTATCCGCGATCGCCACCATCAGCCGGGTGTGAAACGACGACCAGAAGGCTGGCTGTTCCAGATAGGGATTCATGCCAGGGAAGGGCGACAGCATCCGTGAAACTCCCGCAGTGCAAGGATTTTCATTCAGTATACCCTAACCTCTCTAAAGCTAGTCGTAATTTAGTCGTATAACAGATATTGTTGAGATATTTTACATGAAATGTCTTAAACTCAAGATGGCAACCTCAGTTGTGGGTAATTGTTCATGTTTTCTGGTTCAGAAGGGCTACCCCCCATCCGGCTGGCTTCTGCTCAGACTTCAGTTTCACCCCGTTCAACGGAACCCACGGATCTGCGTTGGTTGCGAGTAGAGGAATATTTCCAGGCGCGATCGCTTGCGGATAACACGCAGAAAGCCTATCGACGGGAATTGAAGCGGTTTTTAGCTTGGACTGATCGCGCCTGGTCAGATCTCACGCCTCGCCAGATTGCCCAGTTCAAAGCCTATTTGCAGGGGCAAAACCTTTCTCCCAACTCTATTAATCGAGCTTTGACGGCTCTAATGAGTTTCTTTGATTGGTTTCGAGCGGCTTACCCGGAGCAAATTGCCCATGATCCCACTACAGCCGTAGAGATGGAGCGGGTTCCTTTGCCCCCAGCCAGGGATTTATCAGAAATCGAGATAGCGGCGCTGTACCTGGCATTGGAGGAACGAGGGGAGACGGAGGTGCGCGATCGCGCATTACTAGCCGTACTAGGTCATGGACTGCGCGCGGAAGAGGTCGTGAATTTGAACGTAGCAGACTATGATGGCGTGCGGCTAGCCATCCGTGAAGCCAAGGATGACAGTACGGGCACGGTGCCGTTGAGCCGCCAAGCGCGAGAACAGTTGAATACGTATTTAGTGCAGCGTCGTTCTGAAGAAGGGGATTTGCTACCGGATGCTCCCTTGTTTCTGTCATGTGGGCGGAATCGGAGCGGCAATCGATTGGGGTATCAAGGTCTCTACTATGTAGTTAAGTCTTTGGGTAAGATTGCAGCAGAGCAGGCTCAATTGGCATTAGAGCAGCGGCAGAGAATTGAGCAAGGAGAGCTAGAACCTGATCCGCAGGATAGATGGGGACAGTTCAAGGAGGCAGAACTCAAACAAATCCTGACTTTGCTGAATGTTCATCCTCACCAGTTACGCCACACGTTTGCGACTGGCTTGCTTTTACGGGGGGTTGAAAGCCTTCATGCTCGAACACTGACCCGTCATAAATCAGAAGCCAGCTTCAAGCGATATGCCAAGCGAGCACTCGGTGCAGCGGCTGAACGAGCTTTTTATCAATCTATTGGGGAAGAACCTCCCCAAAATAGTGAGTTGAAATGAGGCGAATTTCAAAGATGGATGCTCAATTAAGCTGGTCTTGATACATACTATTTATCAGGCATATTTGGTCTAATTAATCCCGAAGAGGTTTTTTGGACACTGTTCTCAGTCCTGCGTACAGGTTTGTAGTAAATCTGGTTCCGCTTAAAATTTTGTTGCTATTTTTGCTGATCCCCATGCTAAAGGGGCGTTTCAGGATTGTTCAAAAGCGTGTTTTGCAGTTGAACCACAACGTTGTGGTTCAAAAATTGACTTACTCTAATACTTGGAAAAACTTGTATGAGTCGGATTATTGCTTTGTTTAATCAGGCTGGTGGGGTTGGCAAGACCTCTCTTGTCAATCAACTTGGCTACATGATTGCTTGTTGTAAGCGGTTGGATGTGAAGACGAAGAAACGGAGTAAGAAGAAAGGAGATTACTATCAAGTTCTTGTGGTGGATATGGACCCACAGGCTTCCCTCACGATATTTATGGGGCTTGATCCCTATGAATTAGGCAAAACGATCTATCACGCTATCTTGCAGGATGAGCCATTGCCCATTCATAAGGGAATTTATGCTCAGACGCAACAAGAAGATGGCACACCTGGGGTTGATTTAGTTCCTGCTAACTTGGGACTTGCTTTAGCAGAGCGTGAATTGATGTCAGCCGTGATGAGTGACTTTCGTTTGAGGGAGGCACTCTTGCCCGTTCAAGAGCAGTATGATTTTATTTTGATCGACTGTCCTCCAAGTTTGGGTAATTTGGCTTATATTTCGCTGGTTGCGGCAACTCATGTTTTGGTACCAATTCAATCTCAGTACAAGGCATTTAATGGGGTGCAACAGCTATTTGACACGATTAAACTGGTGCGGGCACGTCCAAACCGAGACCTTGCGATCGCCGGATTTGTACCAACCATGTACGATCAGCGAAATTCTCATGATGAGCGGACGTTGGCAGCGATCCAAGAACAGCTTTCAGCAGTGGCGACAGTTTATTCCCCGATCGCACGGTCTACAATCTTTGCAGATGCTTCAGAAGAACATCTGCCTCTAGCCCTGTATGACAAAAAACATCCTGCGCTTAAAGCGATGAATCAGATTATTCATGGACTTGAACTTCTATGACACATTCCAAAGCTTCTAAAAAGGATAAACCCTATGGGGGAAGCATTGATTTAACTAGGCTATTCGGTTCCAATACTGAAGAACTGGCTCCGACTAAGCCTAATGAACCCAAGAATTTTTTACCGATCGCTCAGATCCATCGCAAGCCTGAGCAGGTCAGACGCTACTTTGATCCTCAGAAGATGGAGCAGCTTACTGATTCTGTACGGGAGTATGGCATCTTAGAGAATCTGTTGGTTCGTTCGATGCCAGGAAAACCTGGAGAATATGAACTGATTGCGGGAGAACGTCGTTATAGAGCGGCTCAGGGAGCAGGTTTAACAGAGATCCCTGCTACTATTCTTGAGCTAAGTGACCAGCAAGCACTTCAAGTTACACTGGTCGAAAACTTGCAACGGGAGGATTTAAACCCAATTGAGGAGACGGAAGGGATCTTACAGCTACTAGCGATTCGGCTAGAGTTGTCTGTTCAAGAAACGGTGTCTCTTCTATATCGGATGCAGAATGAGTCAACCCGAAATTTGAACCACAACGTTGTGGTTCAGGAAGAAGAGGTTGTCGAAGAGGTATTTAATGCCCTTGGAAGAATGAGTTGGCAGTCGTTTGTGAAGCATCGCTTGCCTTTACGTAACCTGCCTGAAGAAGTACTTGAGGCGCTTCAGCAAGGAAAAATTGAGTATACGAAGGCGCAAACCATAGGACGGGTTAAGGATGAAGGGCAGCGTCAAGACCTGCTTCAAGCTGCGATCGCCCAAGACCTGTCGATCAGAGATATTCGCGATCGCATCAAACAGCTCACTCAATTGCAGAACTCTACTTCTCAGCCCTCGGATTACTTAAAGCGGTTTAATAATGTAAGTCGCCTGCTTAAGAAAACGAATGCTTGGGAGGATCAGCAGAAACGCGATCGCTTGGAAACTTTGCTAAAAGAAATAGAAGATTTGGTTAAGTGACGCTTGAGGTTTTACTCCGGAAACAAATCAAACTGAATTACAAAGAGAGTTCCTTTACCAACTTCAGATTCAACTTTGATAGTCCCGTGATGAGCTTCTATAATTTGACGAGAATGATAAAGCCCCAGACCATTCCCGCGTCGCTGGTGATTTCCCTGTCTAAATCGCTCAAACAGAAACTCCTGCTCCTCTGGAGCGATACCAATTCCTGTATCTTCTACTTCCAAGATGATAGAACTATTTTCTGGAGAATCACGGGTCATGTATTGCAGGCGAAGCTCTATTGAGCCAGTGTCAGTGTAGCGAATGGCATTACCGACCAAGTTGGTCAGTAGGCGACGAAGCTCCAGGCGATCGCCCCTCACCCACAAGGATGTTTGGTCAGTGGCTCCTACTAAGGTTAGGTTCAACGCCAAGCCTTTAGTCATAGCCAGAGGAGTTAGTTCTCTAACAACACTTTGGCTTAATTCCCAGAGGTCAACCTTATAAAAGTAAAGATCTTTACAACCTGCCTCATATTGATAGATTTCCAGCAGAGTATCAACCATTTCCAATAGAGTTTGGTTGCTCTGAACAACTTGTTCTAAGGAATCCCGCATTTCGGGCAATGTTTTACCAAAAGTACCTCGACGTAGTAAATGCAGCATATGATCTGCTGCAATAAGCGGGGTTCGTAGATCGTGAGTCAGGCTAGCGATGAAGTCTTCATGCTGTTGATTAATTCTGACTTGCTCATCGATACTGTGTTTCAGTTTTAACATCGACTGAATTCTGGCAAATAGCTCTCCCTTTTTCACCGTAGGGCGAATGACATCATTAGCACCCAAGGCCAAGCCCTTAATCACACTGGTATGATTATGATCTGCTACCAACATGATTGGGAAAAAGGGCAGTTCAGCATTCCGTCGAATTCGTCGGGTCACTTCGTAACCGTCTATATCAGCAGTAGCTGTATCCAGCAATAATAGGTCAGGTGGAGACTGTTCAAGCTGAATCAGTGCGTCTACTCCGCTATAGGCGCTGTCTACCTGATACCCCCGTTTCCTGAGCAGCGATCGCATGGAACGAAAGATATTAGGGATGGCATTCACCAGCAGAATGCGTTTTGCTCCAGATGAAGCAAACCTGATGGTTGGGTTTAAAGGTTTTGAGAGCATATTTTATCCAACGCTTTATTTGTCGGTTGTCTGAGAGACTTACGGCAAACTGGCGATGCCCCTGTGCTTCGTAACCTGCTCTAAGCCTGCTGGGTACAGACTTTCTTAGCCTTCATCCCAGAAGAATATGAATGTACTAGAAAAGAAGCGAGATTCTGGATAGGGAACAGCGATGTAAAGAAATCAGTCTAGCGAATTTATCAAAACTTTGCGTTTATGCAAAGACTTGTTCTATCCAGGGATTCGCATCTATCAGCCTTTAGTAGTAGTCAGCATGGTAAAGGGTGGGAACGATGCGAATTGCAATTGTCGAGGATCACAGCCTGACCCGAACTGGCATCCGCAGTTCCCTGAATGAGCAGCAGGATATTTCGGTGGTGGGAGAAGCTGAAACAGGGGTGGCAGGGCTGAAGCTGCTTCAGAGAACCAGTCCGGATCTGGCGATCGTGGATATCGGCTTGCCAGATATGGATGGGATAGAAGTTGTGCAACGGTTTCGGAATGCCCTCCCTCCAGAGTCAGATGTTTCAACCCGATTTATTATGTTAACTTCCTACACTCAGGAAAGAATGGTGCTGGCGGCTTTTGCAGCAGGGGCGGATTCTTACTGTGTCAAAAACACCAAATTTGAATTACTGCTGGAAGCTATCCGCATGACTTATGAGGGACAATCGTGGATTGATCCAGCGATCGCTCGTATTGTCCTCAAGCACGCTCGGCAATCTGCATCGCCACCATCAAGTACTAATGAACCTCAAACAGTGACCATCAATGCACTGGATTCGGAGCAAGCTACCATTCTGGAGTCTGATCCTCTAACGAAAAAAGAGTTGGAAGTGCTGGAATTGATGGTTCAGGGCTACACCAATAACCAAATTGCTCAGCAACTCTATATGAGCCTTGGCACGGCTAAAGTACATATCCGTAGTATCCTCAACAAGCTCTGTGCTAGCGATCGCACTCAAGCTGCTGTACTGGCAATGCGGGCAGGTTTGATCGAGTAAAAAATTTGCATAGCGGAAACTATGCAGTGGGCGATGATTAATTGGAAGATTAATGGATTGCTTGAATGACACTGGCTTGGGTAGTGTAGAGCGATCGCCCACTCCCACTTTCTAGATCAAAATAGGTGGCGAACCGTCGTAGCTTGCCAGTGGTTAGTTGTAGTAAATAGTCAAATGCTTCAGCCGCGACACGCTGATTAATGCTGAGGGATTGGCTGTTCAGCAGAGCAAGCTGTTCGCAGGATAGGTTATTGTCCTCCATTTCTTCTGGCTGTGGAATTAGTAGATCAGGATGCTGAACGGTTGGAGCAGGTAGCCGAAAGCATCCCAATGTGTTGAACTGATAATCGTCGGGTTTAGTGGAAAGTTGGGAGCCTAATAAAACCTGTCCACTCCGGCGGGAATTGCCACAGTCCAGATACCATGTGTGAGGGACGATTTGGTGATTATTATTTTCCAATATTTGGGCGATCGATTGTCTGGCTCTAGCATTATCAACACATCCAGCAACCAGGGCAAGGGTGTTGTAGCCAGGAGTAACCCAATTTGAATCGAAGGATTGAGCGATCGCGCCTACTTCCATTTTCCAGGCGATCTCATAGCGGAGTGCCAATGTTTTGGCTTTGTTCAACCCGATCTCTGCATCACAGAAACACTGGCGTAATACATTGGCTTCTTCAACGTGGTCTGGGTCAACGAAGTAGAGTTTGACCTTCTTCCCTTTACTGGACAGAACTCTACCCAAACGAACAATGGATGGAGCTAGCCAAGAACCTGTTCCGCCACATCCCACTAGCCAAAGTTCGATCGCGGTATAGTCAATCGTCAGAATAGGAGAGGCGTTTGCCAGATCAAGATTTAGTTCCATAAGTTCTCCAACACATTTGCAGGTGGCAATTCTGTGCTGTAGAACTGACATTCAGACATGACTGATGTTTCAGTCATGAAGAAGTCAGACTCAATATCAAATACGGTTTTTGCTGGAATATTCCAGCAATGCTGAAATAGCCCGACGCGCATTTGAATTTCTGGTTTGGTTGTATTCACCCGACCCAGTACGCCATAGATTCGGAAGCCTGTTTCGTCTGCATTATCTGTGCTGGAGAAGAATGCAGGCATGGATGCATGAGAATGGACCTCTACGACAGCGTGATAATGAGAAGAGTAACTGCCTGATTCTGTAGGTTGACAACTGGTTGTGTTTTGGGTTTGCTCCGGTGTTTGTAATTTCCATTCAGTGTCTTGTTTGTGGAAATGAAATAATATTTCTGCATTGGATTCAGCGCAGGCATTACAACTCGATCGCCACACTTCTAGCAAAAGTTCTTTGGGAATTCGGGGTGTGATGGTGAGGTGAGGAGTCAGGTGAGGTAGCCCTTTGATCCGCTGGTCGCTCAGACAGACAGGCATGAGAACTTTGATGCCGGGACGAGCGGCACTGGCAAAAACACCATTACCAGCCAGAATGTAGGTGAGAGCGCTGCCTGAGATAGGGAGCGAATCAGCCGCAGTTACATAGCCAATCAGCGGGTTAGTGGTTTTGTTCATCTAAAATTTCCTGCACAAGTGTATCGACACTTTTTTTGTTGCCGATGGGGATCAGATCAGTAACTGGATAGGTGGAACGCTTGCCTCGTTGATGCAGTTTCAGAAGCTGTTGCCGCACATCACCCGAATGAGATTTTGATTTCCCTGTAGCCAAGTGGCTTGTGAAGAGGCTGGAAATGAAAAGATTCCAGGTTAGATCGATGGTTTGAGGACTGGCATCAGGAGGTTCGTTAACACCCCAACAAACCTGTCCTGAGTTGTAGATGTTGGGGAGTGGGGTATGAAATGCAAATGCTTTGGGATCGAAGATTTTGTCTTTGAGCGTCCAAACCCAATATTTCGTCTCAATTCCCATGAAGACCATTGCAGGCAGCGGAATTTTTAGAGTTCCAACCTCGTCACAGTTGAGTAGATGGGTAGCCGGAGGGATAAATTTGATCAGGTAAGTGCCTGTCCTTCCAGTGCCATAACGAACGATACCAGGCTGCATCCAGCCGGTATCAATGGGTTCAAAACTAAAGGCAGTCCGGAGCGCAGTTGGCGAGACGCATTTGTAAATGTCAGCGGCTGGCAGATCTTTATCCCGTCTATGGAAGATGTAATAACCATCCAGAAACAGCAATTCGGCTTGAATGGCAGAAGATTTTCTGGGAGGATCAGCGAGAACTGCTTGGATGATTTCACTGGAGAGAATAGGGTTGGATGAAGCTGCTAGGTTCGTTTCAATGCGCGTGTCCATAGCTGTAGTAGAAGTTGTGCGTGAGTTTTCATATCAGTTTCCAACCACTCAATTAACAGGTATGCAGCATCCAAAATCCGGCTGGCTTGTTTCCATTTCCGGTGCAGGAGATTGATAGATGATTTGGACCAGGGTAGAGAGGAGGCGTACAGCCCGTAGTTCATCTCGTCTGGAGACTCATCAAGCCAGAGATTTTCAGTCTCATGATCCAGGAGTTTCAACGCCAGAGGTAGAAACTGTAAGGGTGTAGTGAGTTCACAACAAAGCTGCCTCAACCGTTTGTTGTCGATGCGATCGGGATGATGGATATGTTTGTAAGAAACGTGATGAGTTTCAAATTCACTGTTAAACCATTCGCCACCTTCCGGTTCCACATCATCTAACCAATAGCGACCTTCTTTACTGAACGGAAGCAGCAGTTTCCATCCCATCCTCAAATTTTCAATTCCCTCCTCAATTTGCCAATCTACGCCCATTGAAGTGATGGGGATAGCCTGAAGGCGTTCTTCTTGAGCGCTTTCCACCGCCCAAAATGACATTGGGAACAGGTGAGTATAAACCAGGGTGATAAACTCCAATTCTCTTGGGCTATGGCGATTTTCTGAGGAAACTGTTTTAGAGTTGCCTTCATGATTAACAGGCAGATAAAGAGAAGTCTGGCTAGTTGACCATTCAGATGAGAAAAAGTGCTGGTAGAGTGCCAGCAGTTGATAAGTGTTGAGTTGGACTTCCAGATAGTCGAGGGCTTTAAGCGGAGTGATTGTTAACTGGCACTGCCGGAGGCTGTAGATTGCTTCCGCTGGAGTGCTGGGGACAAGACTCATGGCTAAAATCCTTCAGGAATGCCGCTAGAGATTGGCTTACAAGAAGTTAGGGCTTTCAATGAATGATTGACTGCTTGGGTAAATGTTGTACCAGCGGCGATCGCTTCCTCAATTTGCGCTGCCCATTGTTCTGCATTTCTCCAGTCAATTCCATTCATTAGCTGATGTTGCCGCAGTTGGTAACACATCTGCACGGCTGGATTTACCTCTTCAGGTGCAGCTATTAGAGATTCCAAGGGAGAAATACCCTTTCGACCCGGCTTTTTGATAATACGAATGGGTTCTCCTTCTTTGCGTTCAATTTCTGCGTTTGCTAGTTCGGCACAGAGGGGAGTGAAGGCATCGCGCAGAAGTTGATCGTCAAGGGCGATCGCGTCCGGTAGCCAGTGTTGTTGCCCTTCGTAGATTACAAGTCGTTTGTTAGTTGTGCTGGTGGTCATGGCGATTAGAACAATGAAATTTGGGTTTGACTATTGCTGCTCGGTTTAGGGGTGGTAGAACTGGCTTTGCTCGTTTGGTTCTGAGGCTGGATTGTTCGTTGAGGAGGGATTTTGGCAGTTTGAGTCTGAGCGATGTTACGGCGAATTTGGCGGTTGGGAAAATCAGCTTTCAGGTCGTCTAGCAGTTGGGCGATCGCAGGTGGGAGCGAACCCAGTTCTTCTTGAGTCAGCATTGCCACAATCGGAAAATCACCATGACTGCTGGCAGCTAACAGCACAGGTCTATCTCCTGGTTGTCCTGTGTTGGGCAACAGAGTAATCACAACCTGAACTTTACACTGCTCGAAAATATAGGGTTCTGATTCTGACTGAGTAGGGGATGTAGAGTTTGAGGATTCCTCATCGACAGAAGCTGCTTCTAAATCCTCTTCATCAGTTTGTTCTTCTTCGTCAGTTGCCGAATTCAAGAGTTTCAAAAAGTCGGGTTGCCCTGCTTCGTACCGCTCTCGATCGAACAACAACCCAAGAGCATGAAAGCGTTCTTCAGCCGTCTTTTTGCCATTGGTACTTTTGGCGATCACGTCCAATTTAGTTGCCGTAGCTGTTAAGTTTGCGGTGGCGATCGCCTCTTCTGGTGTGAGCCATTTCATAACAGATCCAAGTTTATGGTCTAGCTGAAATGGCGGTAGCCAGGGCAAGCTAAAAATTAGCCAGTAGCAAAACCGTATCCTTGCTACTGGCTAGCGATAAAGTTTACTGCTCTGCCAACAGTGAGTTTTTGAAATCTTGAATCGCAGTGGCGGTCAGTGAGTAAATGACGCGCCGTCTGCGTTCAATGTGAGTGCCATCAACCGGAATTCCTTTCTTCCAGGCAGCGATGATCGCTTTCTTGTCTGCCGAGTAAGTGGTTTTCTTTTTGCGAAACTCATCCGGTAATTCCTCGGCATCCACTAGCAGCTCGCAACTGGGAGGGTTTTCACGAATCGTAATTCGGAGTGAATGACCGACAACTTCATCGGGTAGCCCTCCCGCTACGTTTTGCTCCAGAATGCTCTGATCGAGAGCCTGTCGCCATCGTTCCAAGCGATCGAGTGCCTCTTGATGCACTGCTTTCAGGTGTTCCAACCGCTGTTTGATCCCTGCAATCTCGGCATCAAGTTGAAATGCGAGTTCAGCGTGAAGATCGATCGCATCTTCTTGAGCTTCCTGGGTTTCCCAAATTGCAGCAAGAAGTTCGGCTTCTTCCTCGGCTGTTTGAGAGTGAGTCAGCAGATCCCAGAGTTCCGCTGCTGCTTGAGAGAGTCCCGTCAAGGATTGTTGAGCGAGAGGGAAGGACATGATTACCACCTCCCGCAAGCTTCGTAATAGTCTCGTTCTGCTTCGATGTCTGCCAAAATCATCAGAGTGCCTGGATTAATGTCTTCTTCTGAGGATTGATCGGATTCAAGAGATCGATCAGGATGGGTGATTGCCAGTGTCGTTGAGTAGTTAGTAGAACTGGTTATTAGAGTTTGCATAGAGGGTAGCCTTGATCACACTGCATGAACCAGCGCGATAGCGCCCTACCTCTCTGCCATAAACCGTCGAATGTTTCTAGCACATGCAATGCACCGAGCTTCCCGGTTTCCCTCAAACTCTAATTCCCAAGCAGGTGTGCGAATTAGTTTACCGTTACGGATATGAATAATCAATCCATAGCGGGCACCATCCCAGGCAAGGCTACTGTCTGTACTGTAAGCCAAGCTCCGAAGATGATTGAGGGCGACCGTCCAATTGCACCCATAGATGTGAAACCGTTGAGGATATTGCTGACAAAGGGTTTTCAATTGACGCAGCATTTTGTAGGCGATCGCCCGCTCCTCTGGGTTTTTGGATTTGCCCTGACGCATGAGCATTACCAATCCACCAATGCCCACAATCCGGCTCTGTTGCAGGTAGTGATTCAGAAATTTCTTGGGTGTGTCCCATCCCCATACCGGAATCATTCTCACCGGAGAAGACTCAAAGTTTTGCTTAAGCCATCGACGAGCCACCAGCCAATTCTGATACGTCGTCTCCGGATCGCCAATCACATCTGGAGCACTGATCCAGGCATAGTTTCCTGACACTGCAATTTCCATGTATCGAATTACGTCAAGCGTACCGCCGTACCTAAAGTGATAGTAAGCATTAGAATCTAAAGCTACCTTTAGAAAACCCTGACTCAGATGAATTTTTGTTGGATTTACTAAAACTTGATTCACGCCAGCCCGTTTCAACATGAGGGCATCATTAATCTCAGAAAGTCCACTGAAGTAAAAAAACATGAGCTACTCACTGTCTTGTTGTAGAGTCGTCAGAGCGCTTTGAATGAGTGGCAACGTGTCTTCATCAGCAACAGGCACGAGTCGATAAATCCGAGTATTTTGGGTGGTGTACCCAAAGTCCTCAATCAACGAGGCAACTAGCTCCACTGCACACTGAAGCGTACCGTAGGTGTGGGGTTCTTCTGTTGGCAAAATGGGATAGAAGGTCTCCTGCTCTGACCACGGTAAAGGTGCATCGACCTTAACCACTACGAAAGTTGGAGAATTTGAGTTTAGGGATTCAGACATAGACCACTCCATGTTGATGAACAGGCGAGGGCATGTAAACCTGCTTAAGGCTGTCAGCCCACCTAGATGTCTGGAGCGGAAGCTCTACCGCGATCGCAACTATCTTGTCTATGCTTGGGTTAGAGAACAAAGAGAGTCAATTGAACAGGTTTAGCGGGTCCTGTCAGTTCTCTCCAATTCTGATCAAAGGCTTTCAGGTTACGGCATTTATTTTTTGCCAGCTTGGGAGCAACGACATAAAACTCCTCGAAAGCTGGATAAATGCCTTCTTGTCGCCGATGGAGATAGCACCGTTTGCCGTGCAGGTCTTCTGTTGAGGCATGATGACGTTGGCAAATCACTTCTAACTTAGATTCCATCTGAGCTTTCTTGCCTTCATCAACGAGAACCACGTTGCGATCGGAATTGACGTAGGGCTTGCCATTCTTCCCAATCAATTGTTTGTAAGTGCGTTGCACGTGATAGATTGCCCACTGCAATTGCTGTAATAGCTGCTCTAATTCATCAAAGGCAGCCTGATTACCTCTTTTCACCATCAGATCGTAAGCAGTGCCTGATGAGAATAAGTGCATTCGAGGATTAAATGCCAGGGCATTCATCTCCATCAGCAGCGTGAATCCTGCGGCTTTGGGATCACGATCGTAGCGGGCGATCGCTGCCTGCTTTTGTTGAAACGGGCAATAGCTACAAGCCGATTTTCTCCAAAGAACTCCCAGGGTGCGATAGAGATATTCAATGCAGTCGTCTCTTGTCCATCCCCATTCGATAAGCGGATAGAGAAACTGGTGTCCCTGGCAGGTATAGCCGTCAGCTTTACCTGCTCGTTTGGTCTCATCAGCGTTGTAACCCAAATATGGACCAAAGGCTTCTGTGATGTGGTCTGAGATCCAGGCATCAAGCACCTCTCCCTTCCAGCGTTGCGCGCAAATATGAGGTCGCCCCAAGCGAGGTACAGTTCCAGACTGGAGTAAATCACGGCTGAGGGGAAAGTATCCTTCGATATGCAGTTCGTAGGGTTGGTGAGTATCACTGAGAATGATATAGCCATCTAGCTTGCTGGTAGAGGCTTTGGCAACCTGCACCAATCGAACCTGGTGTTCCCGCATTACCGGAAAGAGATGAGTTTCACAAAGGTATTTGGTTTCACCCATTTCATCGCCAGTTTGCGCGGCTAGCACAATCAGATTGTGGAAGTCATTGAAGGGACGAGACTGAGGCTCCAGCAGCCAACGCACGAGGATTGCTGTGCTCTCGACTCCCATGCCCCAATTGAGGAGATGTAGCTGAGGAATCATGGCATAGAGATAAAAAAATCCTTCAGACAAGTGCCTGAAGGAGCCAGCAGAAGGGAGCTAGAAGTTCTTAAAGGGTGGTTCCTGTTCGCTCAGTGATATGCAGGAACCCGACATTCGTGCCTTCTGGGTTTGCTTGAGCGATGACATAAAAGAAAGCTTCTGCATCTGGTTGTTTAACGATCAGGTAAGGGTAGCCGTCTTGAGTTAAGCCCGCCTGGTGGATCTGACCACCGATCAACTTAGCGAGTTGTTGTTGATAGGGATTCATAGCAATGTCCTGATTAGTCTGCCCTTGCCGGAGCCAATTATGAAAGTCGATACTTTCAGGTTCTGGTGCGCGATTGCTGGGTTTAAGCTTGCGAGTGCGATCGTATATTGCTTCTGGCACCACACTCTTCAGCTGCGCGTCAACAGCATTGAAGTTTACGGTGTGGAGGTTGCTCCAGGGAAGACTCACATGAAAGCGGTGGGGTTCGCCGACCAGGTTGAAGTTGAGGTAGTACTCCATATTGACCAGAGATTAAACGTCTGAAAGTGTTGGAGCGGTAGCTCTGAAGTCAACTTAGGGAATAAAAAACTAAAGTTTTAGCAAGATCTATTCCCTAAGTCAGTCACAGGGCTGTTTAATCAGCAGGATAGATGGGTCAGGGGTTGAACCGTTGGTTTACCATGTCTTTTATTATGTTTCCGCGATCGCCATTGACTTACACTTACGAGAATTGAGTCAAGGCTGCGACTAGCAAAAGCAGGAGTTTTGCTGGCACTCTGCCAGATGGCATTAGCTTCGGGCTTATTTAAAGGAGGTGTGCAGCGATCGCAGTATTGCTCAAAGAGTTGATGGGGAGCAGGATGGTAAACGATCTGGTGTTGGGTTAATAGATCAGCGGTTCCCAACAGGTTCCGAGCCAGCTTGTAACCTGCGTTGTTACGGTTGCCTTCTAGCTCACCGTATTTTAAGAGGGCGCGATCGCTTTTTGTCAGGCAGATGGTTAGCGGAATTGAGATCCCGCTAGCGCGGTGATGTTTGAGAGATAAGTGATTATTTCTTGTTGCAAGGCTTGTTCCAAGTCTCCCATGCTTCAGCACAGTTGAGCGGGATCTTAGAGCAGGCGGTTGAGTCAGTGCGGAGTGTGGGTCAACAGAATCATTCATTTTCGCCAGATGAACCAGTTGTACCCACTTCCGCCATTGCTGATCCGATAGTCCATAAGGAAACAGTCCAGTGGCATCCAAAGCAGTATTCAGCTTCCTGAAACTGTATTGGGACGTGGAATAATCCTCCAAGGTGATTGCTCTAGCACTGCTCAACTCTCCATTTTTTACTTCCCTGCGAATCATACCTGGAAGCCGCATAGAACGCGCTAAATTGCAGATTGCTGGGTCAGCATTTTGAGCGATCGCAAGTTTTCGATTCAGGCAAATCCAGCTTTCTGGAGATAGCCCGATGGTGCATCTGAAATAGACATGAAGAGATTTTCCCCCGGTATACACAACTGCTGCCGGTTCCAACCCAGTTGTATGCTTAAATCGTTCCAGTACATCGTGTTGACCAGGCAGAGGCAAATCATCAATTTCATAGAAAAGGCACTGACATTGTTTGACGTGGTTATTGCTAATGCCTTTATCAGGTTGGTTGGGGTAGAAACTGACGGTTGCACCCAAATAGGAAAACTTGAATGCAAGTGCCCACCCATCTGTATAGCGTTTGGGAGTGAGTTGCCAGCAGGTATTACCCAGGCGGTCTCGCCCACCCTGAGTGCAGCAGTAGAGGGAAAAGCCCTGAGGAGTGATGCTGCCACAAAAAATGTAATGACCGTAGATCAGTTGATTGTTCTTCCAATAGCAGTTCCAGTTGTCAGGAATGACTTCTACAGGCAAATCCCAGGAAATTCGTAACCAGATTTTAGCACCTGACACAAAGCCAATGTGCCTGAGAAATTGAATCGTCATTTGTCGCAGATTGACATTCATCGCAGTTAAGCCAAGAGCGTTGTTACTCTCTGAGTGGCGTTAGCTGCCCTGACTATCAAAGTTCTAACTCTCGTTGTCGGTATTTTGATAATTTGGATTTTTTGCGATGTTTCGCTGCATTATCGTCTCGTTGGATCTCTTCTATATTCGATACCTGCACTAGCGAGTCTGCATCGATTCCACTGGCAGTTGATGAATTAACGGGCTGTTCTACCAGTTTTTTAATTAATTCCGCATCTCGATGTGAGTCATAGTTTACTCCCCTGTACCTCTGCAAGCCTTGGAAGGTGTAGGCTTTGCCCAGATGAGTTCCGCTAAAGGCAATACCATTTAATTCGTAGCTGATGCCTGTTATCTCACCAGGCTGGCGATCGCGAATCCGAACACTGATGCCGTTTTGCTGGAGCTGCCCAATTAGCTGAGGCATAGTGACAGGAGATTGAGTGGCTTGATCAAGCGATCGCTGAAGCTGCACTCGAATACTTGCCTCACCAGTCCGAGCCAGTAATCGCTGTTCTCCAGTAGTGGGGCTACGGCTGTCTTGTTCCTGGCTGGAGTAGAGCGATCGCAACCCATAGTCCTGTTCCAACTGGCGAATAGCGGTTTCACTCCGGCGATAATCCCAGCTATCGGAAACGGTTGTTCCGTTCAACCGAACCCGACTGGCGACAATATGGGCATGATCATGGTCGCGATCGCTATGGCGCACAACTACATACTGATTCATGTCAAAGCCCATTGCCTGGAGATATTTCTGGGCAATCTCGTGCCAGGTGTCATCCTCCAAATGCTCGGTACAGGGCAAACTCAGAGAGGCATGGTAGACCGATCGACTTACCCTGGGGTTTAACCGTCGGCAAAACCGGAACTCCGCTGCCAATCCACGCGGGGTGGTTTCCTCCATATTGCTGCCAATTAGGCTGGCTCCATCTTTGCCAAACAGATAATTGAGCAATTTACTAAAGCTCCGACCTTTGATTTGTTTGCCGATCACGATTCCTCTTCAATCTCTGTTATGAATTCCAGGTCAGTAAGTTCTCGCCGTATTTGGCTCAAGAGGCTTCTGGTTTGATTCAACAACTCCTGATCGACCACGATCGGAGTTGCTTGAAGTGGAGCAGTGGTGTGGGCGCTAGCCTTTGCATTAGCAAGTATTGCATTAGCAATTTGGTTCAGGCTGTCACTGATTTTGGTGAGTTCCCAGTAGGTCAGACCTGCGATTCGGGTTACGCGCCGGGGAAGCTGATTTTTCAACGTTTTGGCACGAAACAATTCTGCCATCGTCAGGTTGTTCTCTGCCGCCATACAGCGCACTTGCTCTTTCTCCTCAGCGTTGAGGGAGATATGGAACTTGATGGGACGTTTATGCGAGGACATTCCAGCCAATCAGGAAGACGGTGAAGATTCTTCTCTAGCTTTGCTGTTCCTTCGTTGACTTGTGATCTATCAGTTGGCTATCTTTTTGATTTCTGCATCGGGCAATAGCCTTTTACAACAAACAAGACTCACAGGTGTTGCAATAACACCATTATTTTCTTCCAATAAACGAATACACATTACCACATGGCTTGCTCTGCATCCTGGGTTTTGAACGGGTAATGTAATTTGCTGTAAGAATGCGGTTCATGGGTGGAATGCTGCGAGAAATCTGTGGGTATTTGAGGGCATTGAGTGTCAACAAGTTCAGATTATTAGGAATTCAGCGCCTTGATCGGGTGGTCAAATGAGGATGGAGACGAACCATTGAGGGAAGCTGTGGTCATTTGTGAACCCCTGTGTGAGAGAAAATCCGAGTTTCTCTTTTCTATCCACATGGATGATGAGCATTCATTCAGTGCTCGCTAAGTTGAGGAAGCGTTAACCTTACTGATTAACCCGTGATGTCTGACCTCACGTTGACTTTCGATCCAGGCTCCTCACTCAGTAAAGTGATCTATCACTTAGCGGATGGCAGACCTCGATTGCTGCTTATGGAGCCTGAAGTGATTGAACTCAGCTTGAGTTCAATTGATGCCCACTTGAGAACCAGAGAAAGTCTTGGTATCACCCGACCTGAAGACGATGTTTGGCTGCAATGTAGTGATAGTCAGCAGTGTCAGGTGGTTGGTTATTTAGCGCGTCAGTTTCTGGCAACTGTGCAGATGAATGAGGTGAAATACGAACGGGCGTTATATAAAGTGCTGGCAGCCGTAGGAGCGATCGTCCAGCACATGGATCTACCTCGTAAGTTCTCTATTGCCATTTCTGCCCTATTACCTTACGGTGAATACCAGAACGCCCCACGCTTTCAGCAACTCCTGAAACAACATCTCAAAAATTACAGCTTTCGCGGTGAACGCCTCCAGGTCAAGCTAGAAGCCTTTGAGTGTCGCCCAGAGGGAGGTGGCTTGGCAATGGCACGAGTCATGCAGAACGGGACAGAGTGGTTCCAGCAACAAACACTGGCTGTGCTGATGTTTGGGCATCGGAATACCAGCCTATTGCTGTTTGAACGGGGCAAGCTGGCGATCGGCAACACGACTGATTTAGGCTTTCATCAACTGGTAGATAAGGTATTAAACCGCACCTCTGGTCAAAGTGCAGATGCATTAACCAGTGCAATCTATACCATTAGCAATCAGCTTGTTCCTGATAATCCACAACTTCAACATCTGGTAAAAACGCGATCGCCTACTGAACAAAAACTAGAACGCGAACAAATTGTCACTGCTATTTTGACTGCCAAAGAGGAGTACTGGTCACGATTGCAAGATTGGCTTGACACTATGCTGCCAAATGTCACCGAGGTGATTATTTCTGGTGGGGCTGCTCTTTACCTCCATGATGAATTGGAAAGTTATTTCAATCAAACCCCGACTTATTGGGGTACTGATCTTCAGCGACGATTACAAGACCTGTTAGGACTGGATTATCGCTCGCACCGTTCAGATGCGGAAGCGCTTTCCTTTCGTTTAATTGATGCTTTTGGAATGTATTGCGACTTTGTTGAACAGTTGGCGGAGGTCGCATGAACGAGATCGCTCAAACCTCTCGCAAACGTGAAGATTTCAGCTTTCGCTATTCGCCTTACACCGACACTCCAGACGGTGTGTTGACAGCATTTTTGAAGAAAGGTGATGGCGTGAGGCAGGGCAAAGAGTTGATGTTGGAGTCTGCCAGAGCTTTTTGGATGGTAGCCGCTCGGCAGGCAGAAGGTCTGTTGAGCCAGGAAGAACTACGCCAACTGGGATTGAGCTGTTGTCGGACTCTGGAACGTCAGGCAGACTATATCCGGGAATGTTTGCAACTGCCGATTTCATCTGCTGAATCCTCAACAATTGAATATACCAAGGGCGATCGCCAAAATGGCAGTAACAAGACCGCTGAACGGGCAACCCGAACAATGTGGCAATAGGAGAGCGCAATGGCAATCATTCATTTCATTGATGGTGAAAAGGGCGGTGTCGGTAAGTCTTTATTTGCTCGGGTGATGGTGCAATATTGCATCGATCGCCAGCTTCCCCATGTGTTGGTAGAAGCCGATCGCAGCAATCCTGACGTAGGGGAAGTCTATCCTGAAGGATGTGAGCGAGCTGTCTTTAGTGAAGCTGAACGCAAAGCCTACGATGCCGATCGCATTTTTGACCTGGCGATCAAAACTCCAGTGATTGTGAATCTCCCAGCTCAGGTCTTTCCAGCCGTTACCGATTGGATTGAGCGCAATGGGGTGCTGGAGATGGGGGCACAGCATGGGGTCAGTATCTGTAAGTGGTTTATCTGCACCGGTGGCTATGACAGTGTGCAGCTTTTCATCCAATCTTTGAAGCAGTTTGATGGCAAAGTACAACATGTTTTTGTCCGTAACTGGGGACTGTGTGATGACTGGTCTCACCTGGACAGTAGAGATGAACTACAAAAACTTCTGGCAAAGCAAAAAGTCCCCGTGCTTGACTTTCCTAAATTTAGCTATCGAGAGCGTGATCACCTGGATGCCAAGCGAATTTCTTTTTCCAAAGGCAGGGAAAGTGGTGAACTGGGCGTTTTGGGGAAACAGCGGCTCCATACGTTTCTCAAAAGTGCTTATCAGGCGATCGACCAGGCAAACATCTGGAAACTCTCGCAGTCGGAAGTCAGTCCTTCAAATCCAACTGCGACTGATGAACCATCATTGGAAGCTGGAAAAGCTGACATTCAAACGGCTGAACCAGCAGCAAGCGGCTCTAAATCCCGCAACAGCAAACGTTCAAGCTAAGGGAGGTAAGGCTGATGACCAACCCCCGCCAAATAGAAGAACCTCTGGATCTGGATGATCAATTTCTGGAATCAATGGCGGCCAGAGGCAAAGGTCTAAATCGGATTCCCTACCCGACCCTGCTCGATCTGGCAATTCGCGGGAAGGATGATTCTTTCAAAGCCAGAGTATGGGAGATTGTCGTGCAAACGGGAATTGACCCGGACGACCCAGCCTTCTTGATGCTGGTTGCAACTGGCAGGCTAGAAGTGTTGCTAGAAGACAGTCCCCAAGAGATGGAGACCATGTTTGATCAGTGGCAGACGCAGTTATATGATCGGCTCCAGACCTATGAAAAGGTAGCGATCAAGGGACACCAAAAGGCGATCGCCCAAACCGTCTCTGCCCTGATTCGTCGCACAGAGTTTGAGCGGGCTATTCACTCGGTTCCCTCATTGATTGCAGCCGGGCTATTGCTTCTGGTTACAGCCGGATTGGGAGGATTCTTGGGCATTGCCGGACTTTCCTGGTATCAAGCCAGTCGCCCCCTCGACCCTACCGGAATCCGACAATTGACATTAGAACAAGCCAAGGCTTTAGACTGGGCAACCAGTGCTGAGGGTCAATTTTCTCAAAAGCTGATGAACTGGAATCAGGACTTGTTGAGCCGCGATCGCAATGGTCAGCTCGTCTGTACTAATGAAGTTAAGCGATTGGGGGTCACTCTGGAGATGCTGCCTAATCGAAAAGCGACTGCTGGATTCTGCACGTTATGGGTTCAGCCTCCCAATCAACGCGAATTTGCACCCGTTCAAGGAAACTGAGCATCTATTCAAAGTTCGAGGGGAATTTACCAATGTGGACTTGTAAAGCTACTCAATACTGGACAGTTGTAACTGTGGCGGGGTTGCTTGCCGTTGGTTGCACTCCTCGCGCAACAACAGGAGGCGGAAATGAAGCCACTCAAGCGCAAAATTCTTCAATTCCAGAATATCCGCCGCTCTATAACGTGGATGTTGAGGTATGCGGCAACATTATTGCACCGCTCAAGGATGGAAAACGCTGCCTCACGACTCAACTTCAGCTTTGGGGTCCAGTTGGCGAGGCAAAGCTGGTTCGGGCTGGAGTTGGTCTGCCATCCGTGTCTGCCATACAGCATAAAGTTGCGATCGCCTCAAAAGGTTGCTACCCGGCATACTCCCAACCTTCACAAGAACAATTTTACTGGGCAGACACGATTATCCAGGTTAATCAGGGTGGAAAAACCACGATCGAGGTGAAACCCACTCAACTTTCAAATCAGCAAGTTCATGAATTGGTCACTGGAAAGCTTTCAAATTCAAGTGTTCCAACCTTCGGTGGTGTTGGCTGCGAACCCGCCCCTGCAAGCTGATCGCTTTGTCCCAGGAATCTTCGCTGAATTGTCCAGCAAGCTGCTGGATAATTGATAACTGTTGAACCTCAATCCGGTTGCTCTTCTACGTCTCGTCCTTCTTCAACTTCAACTGATAAAATATTCAATTGAGTTTCTAACTCTTCAATGGTAGGCAAATTACCTTTGAGTGACTCTGGCAAGGCATTCTTGAGTTGATAGGTTGAAATCCCAATGGGCTTGTTGACATCTCGAAGTGCATACTCAACCACCGTATGATCCTGAGTTTTACATAAAACAATTCCAATGGTTGGATTATCGATCGGGCTTCGTAATAAATCATCTACTGCCGACACATAAAAATTCATTTTGCCCGAAAATTCTGGCTCAAATTCAACGGTCTTTAAATCAACCACCACAAAACAATGCAGACGAAAATGATAAAATAATAAATCCAGCCTGTATTCCTTGCCACTCACCTGAATCGGATATTGACTACCAACAAACGAAAATCCAACTCCCATCTCCAGTAAAAATTCCCGGATGTGCCGAATCAAAGCCGTTTCTAGTTCTCGTTCCTGTGCTTCATGTCCTAGACTCAGGAAGTCAAAATTATAAGGATCGCGCAAAATTTGCTGCGCTAAATCTGATTGTGGCTGAGGAAGCATTTGCGTGAAGTTCGTCAGCACTCCTGCTCCTTGCCGTCGATATAGCCCACTTTCGACGCGCTGAGTCAGGACGCTACGGCTCCAGCCCTGTTGAATCGTCTGCTGAATGTACCACAGCCGTTCCTCTGGATCTTTCACCTTGTCTAGCAGCATGCAGTTATGAAACCAGGGAATTTGTCCAGCAACCTGCTGGACAAGTTGTTCATCCGGGTAGGCTTCCGCAAAGGCACGCATGTAGAGCAAATTAGTACGAGAAAAGCCTTTCATTTCAGGAAAGGCACTTTGCAGGTCTTTTGCCAGCTTGCTGATGACTTTTGCACCCCAGCCTTGCTCTTGCTGACGCATTAAAATTTCCCGCCCGATCTGCCAATAGAGCATCACCAGTTCTCGGTTGACGGCTAAAGCTGCCTGGGTTTGTGCATTGCGAATTCGCTCTTTCAACCCATGCAGAAATTTGTCGTAGTCGCCCGATCGCAGGTCGATGCTCATAAAAGGTACAGATGAACTGAGGCAGCTTTTACTATACCGTAGGAGGGGTAGTTTAGTGGCTTGAGAATAAAGGTATGCACCTCGCGGTGTCAGCCGCCAATCGTCCAAGATCGCTTGGACAATGGTTAAAACCCATCTACGTGGGCGGGCGGCAATGAAAAACCCCGACTCATCCGCCGGGGTTTGGGTGTTAGCCACGGTTGCGGCTCAAGCGTTAGTCATCCAGGTTGATGTCTTCTTCCAGATCAACTTCAAATTCCTCATCTGCATCCATGTCATCCGTTGTACTCAAGCCGTTTAGCGCATTCAAACGCCCCGTGCGGGTTGCTTTGTGGGCTGCACGGCGATCGCGCACTTCATCCAAATTTTGCAATCCATAGAGCTTGCGAGCATAGGTCAACAGATCCCGGAGTAAGGTTTCGGCATAGTCCTTGCGGAACTGAGCATTGTGCTGTTCCCAATCGAACTCCTGTCCGTTGAAACGAGCAGATGCCGCTAGTTCCCGTCCAGACTCCTCCCGTAGCACTTCAATCACCATCAGTCGAACTTTCTCCTGATAGGGAATCACCCGTTGCAAAGCGGGTGTGTGCTTCGGTACCTTGCGTGCAGAGGTTTTCACAGATTTGCGTGTTGCAGTTGCAGTAACCATGAGAATTGCTCCTTTATGAATGAGTTGGATTTCTCACCGCGATCGCATCGCCAGATGCCTGCTTCGTGCAGTCCGAGCTTTCATTCCTTCCGCAGTTGTTACTGCCTTTAGTTTCAGCGTGCGAGGGAGGTGGGCGGGAAAAAAGAACCCTGCATCAGCCGAACTAATGCAGGGCAAGCAATCAGACAGTGAACGAAGCTGAATGTGCTATTCGTCCTCTTCTTCGTCCAGATCCTCGTCTAATTCGTCATCTAGCTCGTCGTCCAGTTCATCACTGGCTTCGTCATCCAATTCATCGCTGAGATCATCAAGGTCATCGTCCAGTTCATCCTCCAAATCGTCCAGGTCGTCATCCTGCTCAGCCTGGAATGAGTTGCGGCGCTCTAGGGATGCCCGATTGAATTCCACCAGGTCTGCAACCGCTTGTTCTGGATCAGTACGAATGGTGTCATACAGCAGGCTCATCAGGATCGCCACCACTTCTGGTGGGTACTTCAGAGCATCGGGTTGTCCGAATAGTCGCGGGAACACCTTCGTATTCCATCGCTGCCAGTCGAACTTTTTGTTACCACCCTTCTTCTTCACCTGAGCGGCAATGTCAAGCCCAAGCTTTTCGCGGGTCGCATGCCCAATTTTGGTAGAGACACGAGCATCCCGGAGTTGCAGCTTTACGCCGTACTCCTTGAATACCAAGTTCCGCAATTCTTTGAGCAGTGCTGATGCGTTAGTTTCCGGCGGTCCATCAAGCGTTGGTGCTTTGGCTTTGGTGGCTGAGGCTGTACCGTTAGGTTTAGCCATTTTGGAGGTGGCACCGTTGCGAGCGCCGTTGGAGGTGCGAGGTTTTGTGGTTGTTGCCATCTTAATAAACTCCCAAATTCAAGGATTTCCCTCCCTCGCCGCATTAGCGGCATTTCCCTCCATTGGAAGTTTGATCAGTCATTTTAGAAGTGTCCACCTGGTTGAGGACTGAATGAAGCCCAGTTCGTTAGAAACGGTGAGAACCCTTACAGCTTTAGCTCATGCAACCGTTGCAGGATTGGATAAAACTGATCGAGCAGAACGCTCCGATCGTGGCGCTGGAATATCAGACTCCGGATCGGATGACGGTGTTGAGCCAGTTTTATCATTGGAGTAAGGCAAAATCGCTCCCAGTTTATGTCTGGAATCCTGGTTACTCAGTGCTTCAGCAGTTGGTAGCACCTCACGGAAGGCTGTTTCTACAACCCACAACGCAAACGATAGAGCAAGACATTCTTCAATCCTTACTAGATCAGCCGGAACCAGGCATTTATCTTCTGGAAGGGGTTTTGAATAGCACTGTGGCAGAGATCAGCCAGCAACGTTGCTACCAACTCTTGAATGCTTACCACCAGGCGCTGTGGAACCCGCTGTCCCATTATTGGGTCTTGCTGGAAACCTACGTTCAACTGCCTCTGGAACTGCAATCCTTTATTCCAGTCCTGTCTCATGCAATGCCCGATTGCCAGCAGGTAGAAGCGATCGTGACTCAGTTCTGTAACCGGCATCCCTGGATTGGCAAGGATGACTCTGAAGCTCAGCAACGATTGAGCGCGGCCTGTCAGGGGTTGCCAATGGGTGAGATTGAAATGGTGCTGGGCAGGCTGCTGACGTTTGCAGATACCCCTGAGCCGTTGGTTCAATTGATTCTGGATCACAAGATCAATAAGCTGCGGGGACGTGGGCTGGAGTATATTGCAGAACCGGACGTGCCCACGGCTGCGGGATTGGATTTGTTAGAGCGGCGGTTGGAAGCGATCGCTTCTCTGCTTCGACCCGAAGCTCAACAATATGGGCTGAGCTTACCCACGGGTATGGTGCTGTGGGGACCACCCGGTACAGGCAAAAGTCTCTCTGCCAAACTGGCCGCTAGGAAGATGGGTTTACCTTTGCTGGCGGCAAATTGGGGCATTCTCTTGAGTAGCCCAAACCCCGATCGCGCTTTGAAGGAATTCATTGCGGTGGTCACGTCTCTGGCTCCCTGTGTCCTTTACTGGGATGACTTTGACAAGGGTTTTGCAGGTTGGGACTCTAACGTTGATGGCGGAATCGCCCGTCGTCTGTCGGCAACTCTACTGACCTGGATGCAGGAACACCAGGAGCCGATCTACACGATCGCAACCGTCAATCGTTTAGGACTGCTACCACCTGAATTGGTACGGCGATTCGAGGACATCTTCTTCGTGGATTTGCCCCATGAGGGAGCTAGATATGAGGTGTTCAATCTACATCTGGCAAAGTACTTCCCAGCATTTCGAGGGAATGGTCAATCGCCCTGGACAGATGACCAATGGCGCAGGCTTTTGACAGAGTACCGCATTTGCACCCCTGCTGAGATTGGGAATGCGGTGCGGCGCTGTGCAGAGGAAGCGTTTTACAAGCGCAAACCGGGGCAGATTGAACTGGGGGATCTGTTGGGGCAGCGACAACAGTTCACACCAGCGATGGAACGGGAATCTGAGCAGATGCAGGCAATTCGGAATCAGGCGACCTATGCAAGACCTACAAGTGGGGGCGATCGGTCAAGCTTCGCTTATATCCACCGAGAGTTGTTTGATAGCTAGTCTTGAGAATCAGAGGTTACTTTGCCCAGATAGACACTTTTTAGTCCCATTCCTCCCTTCTTCGTTATCCCCCAATAGCGCAGGTAGCGGTAAGGTCCATAAGTCTTCCCTGTTTTAGAGTCAGGAATCATCTTCAATTCAATATGCCCTCGTCCCCCATGCTTCCCTAGCGGTGTGCCATCCTCACGAGTCTCCTGCTTCTCCTCCTCTGCCTCCTCCCGCCGCGACTCCAATAGCCCCTGAATCATTTCAACCAGATCCCCTAGCTCTTCATCACTCCAATCCTGGAGTTCCTGAATCAACCGCGCTGCTTTGCTCCGCTTTGGCATCTCCCACCCCTGACTCCGCAAAATTTGCTTAGGGAATACTTAGGGATATTTAGCTTGTTTTATTCCCTAAGTCCAGATTCATCCGTACTGCTTTTGCTTAGGGAAAACTCGACTCGTTATAAAGGCAAAACTATTCTCTAAGCCTCATCGCCACCCCAACTAGCTGAAATTTTGATGTCCACGACGACCGGGATCGGATGCAGAAACTTCCGAGCCGCTGCAACCATACAGTGACGTAGGAGATAACTGATATGTTTCGCCTCAGCCACAGGACACTCCAGAAGGATCTCATCATGAACTGTGCAAATCAGCTTTGCTCCTGTCTCTGCCAACACTTTGTTGAGTTTCACTAACGCCAATTTCGTGATGTCAGCATTCAATCCCTGGACTGGATGATTCAGCAGCTCTGCCAGCCTGGGTTTATCTGCCCACCTGCGCCGCCGTCCTGCCAGTGTACGGCTCTCCTTTATTCCCCGAATGTAACTGCGCTTAATCGTCTCATGCCATTCTGCTACTCCGGCGTAGGCTTCAAAGAATCGTTTTCGGAATGCCTTTGCCTGCTCCAGAGATAAAATGACCCCATACTTTGTTTCCGCGTAGCTCTGAAGTTTGGCGGCACCCATACCATAGATCAGCCCAAAGTTGATGGCTTTGGCAAGCCGTCGATCTTCCTCACTCACCGCGTCGATCGCTTTCCCAGTCACCAAAGCTGCGGTTAGTTGATGCAGATCCTCACCCCTACGATACGCTCGTTGCATCTGAGCATCGCCACTCAAACGGGCAACAATCCTCAGTTCAATCTGGGAGTAATCTGCTCGCACAATCCTGTAGCCGGGTGCAGCAACAAAACAGGTTCGAGCTGCGGCATCGCGAGGAATGGTTTGCAAAGGTGGATTGCGACAAGAGAACCGACCCGACCTGGCTCCAAGCTGATAGTAGGTCGGGTGAATCCTCCCTGTTACGGGATGGATATGTTTGGGCAGGCTGTCGGCAAAGGTAGCAGTAATTTTAGAAAGGTGGCGGTAATCCAACAACGCTCGAATTACAGGATACTGTTTCGCCAGGGGAACCAGTTCCTTTTGGTTGGTTGAGTTTACTGGAATGCCAACCGCTTGCAGTGCTACAAGTACCTGCTGGTGGGAATTTGGGTTAATCGTATCTGTCATTTCTGGTAGCAAGGACATCTGAGCGTTACCAGCGATCCGGAGTTGGCTGAGCTGATGAAGTGCCGCATCCCGATCGCTCTCCAGCTTTGCCCCCAAACTTTTCCAGCGGGAGAGATCCAGCAACATCCCATTCAGCTCCATCTGAGCCACCGCAGGCATACAGTGAAACTCCAGTTGGGCAATTTTGAGGAGGTGCGATCGCTCCAACTTCTTGACCAGGATCGGGTACAGTTCCAATAAAATTGCAGCATCCAACGCCGCATACTGTAACTGTTTTGGGGTCAGGGGCTTGCTCCAATCACTGACCTGTTGGGTTTTATCCAGTTCTATATTCAATAGCTTTTGAGCAAGCGTCTGCAACGAGAGACTGGTTTTCAGTCCTGCCGTCAACACACGATAGGCAAGTTGGGTATCGAAAAAGGGGGGAGCGGGTTGGAGTCCTGCTTGGGCAAGGAACTGCCAGTCAAATTTGCCGTTGTGAGTAATTTTGAGCACAGGGCTGGAGAGGATCTGTTGCAGCGGGTGGCGATCGCAGGAAGCAATCTGGGGTAAATCAATGAGCATCACTGGCTGATCCGGGACTGCAAGCTGAATGAGCCGAATCGTATGAATGTGAGGATCTAACCCAGTTGTCTCGCAGTCCAATCCAAGCATAGGAGCCTGGTTTAGCGATTCTCCTCCGGAGAGGCTACGCAAGCGCAGTGCCAATTCAAGTTCTTTCCCTGACGTAATCAGTTGATAGGTGACCTCTTGCAAATGAGGGTGAGTTTGGGAGGCAGGCATAATCGGAAATGGATGGAGGACTAGCTTGAAGGGGCGGTAGCACCAACCATCTCCGGTGATTCAGAACAAACTGACTTGTTCTGGCTGATCGGATACTTGAGCTGGGTCAGCCGAGATTGCTTCTGCCTTTGCCCGATTGCGTCGTTTTCCCCATCCTTGCTGAGCAGCATGTTTCACCACACTCTGACGAATCGATCGACTCAAATCTTGAAAATCATTTTTGACTGCGCTGAATTCAATCGGATGCCCACTAATCAATTCATAAAAATTGTCAGCCCCTTTGGGTAATTTGTTATGCTTCCGCATCACCTCATTTCCAGCCCAGATGTAGAGGTCAGAGTAGTCGCGATGCATGGGAGCTTCAAAGCTGGCAGGCATCATATAGGTCAGCACTTCAGTGGGTGTAGCGTAGTCTCCCACTTGATCCTGCTCATATTCAGAAAGGATGAGATCAAAGCGATCTTTTACACAGGCAACCTTCAACCAACTTGGAATAACATCACTCCACAAACTGCGGTGCAATACCAAGGGTCCCGCTAAATACCGAACATGATGAATCGAAAACTCTGCCATCTCCAACATGCACGCTAGCAATTCTTTCGGAACATCAAGGGATGCCAAAAGCCGCAACATTTCCAGGGTGCTGGATGAGCAACGGGTATCTTCATTACCAGCATCTTGTTGAAGGGTTCGCACCAACTCTTCAGGAATAAAACTCAGTTGATCCACAGCGCAAGCCTCTTGTAGGGGTGTCCCTACAAACAGCCAGTTGGCTGGAGCGTTGTTATCCACCTGGTTGAGGTCAGTACCGAGTCAAGCTTTATAGGCTGGCAAGCATATCGTTTCGTATGGATGCTTGCGCGATGAACACCGAATCAACTCCCGATTTCAATACCACCCCTGACAGCACCAGTGGTTATCAAACGGGTGGCTATCAAACTACTGGTGCTGGTAGCGAACAATCAATCTCTGGGGCTGGCACGAATCCTTGGCAAACTGATCACTTCAGTGATGGCTATCAGGAAAACATCTTTGAACAAAATTTTGGCGATACACCCTACTCAGAATCAGCCGCCAACCCCAACCCTCACTTAAAGGGCTATGGCAAGGGTTCCGCTTATCAGCCGAAAACAGAGCGTACCTTTTCTGCACCCGAACTGGAGCTTTAATCCCCTCGACCCTGCCTGATGTCATGAATACCCCACTGAGAACGCCAGACGGCTTCAAAAGGCAGCGTGTTCTGGCATGGCTCATTTCACTGTGCTTGATTGTCATCACCCTTTGCGGGCTGGTTGCACCTGCGTTTGGTCGCACGATCGACGACGGCAGCCTACCCACGCGAATTCTAGAAATTGCAGGGAGTCAATCGGGATTGCCTGCAACGCAATTTTTGTTGCCCGACTGGAACCGGATCTCTTTGTCGCAGATGCCGGGTATCAGTCGCTCTGGCTCGGTCGATGGCAAGCCCTACAGCCAAATGTTGGGGTATGACCTGAGCCGCAATTGGAGCGCTGGCATGACTCCCGATCAGTATTTGAAGCTGGGGGATATCTCGCAGGCATTTCAGGCAGAGGTCTTTTCACCCAGGGCGATCGCCCAACTCACCAACCTCGATCTCAATCAAATTGCCTTGAGTGCGTTTACGCTGGCAGCCGACCAAACCTTAAGCCATCTGGCAAAGGTGGTGCCGGGGTTGGCGCAGACCAATGTGCGGGCGATCGCTCCTGTCGCGGCTCTTCTCGCTGCCAAAGCCATCGGCATTAATGTCTCTGATCAGACGCTGGCTGAAGTGTTGGCACAGCACCCCCAGGTTGGACAGCTCCGCTTAAAGGAAATTGATCTTTCTCGCTTTTCTGTCACTTCTATTCCTAACCTGGAAGCCGTTCAACTCCAACAATTTGAAGGCTGGATGAACAGCTTTGTGAAAGGTATTCCAGGGTTGGGTCAGGTGCCATTAGGGTCAATGCCCAACCCGATCGCTGAACTAGGTAGCCTAGTCATGCGAGTTGATCAGGTGTATGGCCCAGCAGAGGCACAACGCAATAACACTATTTCTGGCTCCGATGTTCAGGGCTTTTCTGTCCCCTGTGCTGAAACGGATTGCGCCTATGTTGAACTGGATGATTTGGAGAACGCTGGACGTAGTGCGCGTGGCAGGCTGGAAGGCAAGCAATGGATTTCAGGAAAATATCAGGAAGTCCAGGGTGGCTGGGGTGTCTTGCGATCGATGAATGGTGGTCGAGAACCTACAGGGCGCTTGCCCTTTGGTTCTGCTTTCAAAGTTGTGGTGATGGAGCCAGATGAAACCACAGATACCGTAGATACTGCCCTATTCTTCCGTTTCTGCGCCAATGCGCTGGGTTGTACACCCTACTTTATTGGTCCAGTACCGTTTTTCAGCTACAAAGTCAATGCTTTGATGTTTGTGGGCGATTTGAGCGATCAACGAGCTGCTGCGGCATCTCAACCCACTGGAGCCAGCCGAGAACCTGGAAGTAGCCAAACTATTGCTGGCAATCGGAATGGGGGAAATCCCTGTAATTTAGGCGGCAGTGTTCAGCCTGTGTCGGCACAATCCGTGCAAGGGATTGATTTAGATGTATTGGCGGAATCGATCGCCAGCATCGAAAGTGCTGGAAGTGGCGGTTACCAGGCAGTCGGAGTTCATACCTGTGCGGATGGCGGAAGCAATTGTGGGAGGGGGTTAGGTCGCTACCAGTTCATGAGTTACAACCCCTATGCAGTCCAGCTAATTGCTGCAAAGCCAGGGGGGCAGGGATTCTTAAATCGCATTGGACAGGGCTACCAACCCACTGAAGCAGAACTGTTTCAATTCTTTCCACCTGCTGATCAGGATCGCGCCTTTATGGCAGACCTCGCCAATAAAATACAGGTGACACGAGGACAGATTGATCCAACGACAGGGCAACCCTTTACGGGCGATCGCCTCTTAGAACGAGTTGCCCAAAAACACTTCGGTGGCGATTACAGCCGCGTGGATGGGGGAGGCTCTGATGCGCTGGGTCGTCTGAGTCTACGAGATTACGGTCGCGCTGCTCTAACTCGCTATCGCAATGGTGGCAATGGCACACTCACCTGTGCTCCCAGCGCCACCCTGACAACCGCTAATTCCTCTGGAGTCAAAAGCAATGAGGCAGTCCAGGGCAGTGGAACACCAGGACAAGTCAGTGGTAGGCTGACCAACCCTGCTCCAGGCTTCCCTGTCACCAGTGAGTTTGGTCCTCGCTCTAGCCCTTGCGCTAGTTGTAGCTCCAATCACGCTGGCATTGATATCGGAACACCGATCGGGACACCAGTTCGTGCGGCTGATGGTGGCAAGGTTCTTTACGCAGGTTGGCTTTCGGGCTATGGCAAAACCATGATTGTGGAACATGCCAATGGCAGGATGACGCTCTATGCTCACCTGGATTCAATGGACGTGAACGCGGGTACTCCAGTGAGGCAGGGGCAGGCGATCGCCCGTAGTGGGCAAAGTGGATTGGGCACAGGACCCCACTTGCACTTTGAAGTGATTGAAGGCGCTACCCCTGGTAACTGGCGCAGCGGCTCTTCCATCAATCCCAGACAGCGGGTTCAATTCTAAGGAGGAATCAATCATGCAATCCCATCAGCGATTTTCACTGAGATCCATTGGCAGACGTTTGACTGCAACCTTCTGGCTACCCTTAGCAGTAGGAATGTTGCTCACTATCGGCTTAGGGTATCTTCCGCTTGACGCTCAAACCCCTGGAATCCCAGAAACCGTCAGTCGTTGCATTCCTCAACAAACTCGACAACCCATTGTTCGGAGTGAACTGATCGGCTCTAGTCGATTACAGGGCAAGGACTATTACTTACTAGCAACCTATACCGAAAATAGCCAAGCGCCGACTAATTTGATTATCGCGGTCACGAATGGGCGCTGCGAGGAAGTATTTTTTAATCCGATGGGCGATCGCGTTTCCTTTGCTAGTGTTGTGCCCCAGTCCGTTGCTCAACAATTAACGTTGGCACGATTCCGGCGAGAGATTCAGCGCCTTGGTAAAGAGCGTTTTCAGCAACAGGTCAACCAGGGCGCAGCCTCAACTCAGAATCCTACCTGGTTTGCAGAGGAAGTCTGGGCGCTGCGGCAGTTGGGCATTGCTATCCCTGCTAATGTTCAGGTTCAACAGTGAATGCAAGTTGAAAAGGAAACCTACGATGACAGATTCAGCTTCAAACCTGGCTCCAATTCAGCAGCAGGAACTGAGTACATCCACCATCCCTACACCACCTAACTGGTTATGGCAGCTAGGATACTGGTTTCGCATCGGTTTTAGCCTGTTTCTGCTGTTATCAGTACTTATTGGCGTGGCAGGTTGCAGTTCCAGTGCAGCAACGGTTCCCTGGCAAAAAGCGACAGCCACAGTCCCAGAAACCGTTCTGGAGCAAGTGATTCAAGCGAACACGGATCTGGATGTGGCACAAGCCAAAGAAACCCTGCTTGCCTGGACTGTAGACGGAAAAGCAGGCAAACTAACCCTGTTCAATTTCAACACTCCCAATCTATGTGGAGCCTTGGGCTGCCTCTACACTGGCTACTGGTTAAGAGAGAATCAACCCGCAGTAGAAGTGTTCCAGAATTATCTCAACCCGAACCTTTCAGCGAACAAGTCGCTATTTCAAGTAGGAGAAAACCGGGGTCAGGCTCTGCCCTGTCTGGAGGTGCTACAGATGGAGGGCGATTCTCTCCGAGACGGCAAAGCCGAACGCTTACGACAGTTGAATTACTGTTTTAACGGCGATCGCTATCAGCTTGCCGATAGTCAACTCTTCACGTCCTGAATGACTTTCAACATTAGTCCTTCAGCAGCAAGCAAAAAAGCTGCTGTAGCCAATTCAGCTCCAGCAGGGGTTGATCCAGAACAATTAATAGAGATAAATTAGACTACTCCTCGTCATCATCCAAGTCATCATCTTCAAAATCAAAGTCCTCATCATCTAACTCTGCATCTGAGTTCTCCAGATCATCCAGGAAATCTTCATCCTCTTCGATCTGCTTGATTTTCCTTGGAGGTTTTGTAGAAGGTTTAGCATTTGAGGCTTTGCTAGCCGTACCATTCTTGTGAGGCGGCAATACCTCGACTTCAACCGCTTCTACCTCACCTGGCAAGGCAGGCAAAGATTGAGGTTCCGTGAATCCTGCGATCGCATCATGTTGCTGCCAGATCAGCGATTTTGCTGCAGGAGTGCCCAAATAGAGGAGAGGTAAGGTTTCGATCGTCGGTTTGGTATACGCCACCGTCTTACAGCAGTCGTGTTTGTTCTTGCCCTCCCCTTCCTTGACGGCTTTGAATTCCACTTCCAACACGCCCAAACTCCGCCATCGATCGTTCTTGCCGCTGAAAGGCACATTGAAGTAGTCAGCGAATGTTTTTTCCAGGGCACGGTAGAACTCCTCACGGGCTGATTTAAAGCTCCAGAGCGCGACATTTTTGAACCGCACCACGATCGGTATCGTATGCAGTGGTTGATTATCCTCATCCAGAAACAACAGCGCATGTTCTGAACAGACATCCATCGATTTCTTGTCTAGGCTGTTGCGGTATTCGTCATAGAGTCCAACCACCGTACCGCCCAAATCTTCCACATCCGACTTGTAGCGAATGTATTCAGGCACAAATGCCAGCACGAGCAATCGGGCTTCCGTAATCAAAAGACCCGTCACATCTTCAGTGAAAGTAACGGTCGTGAGGTCATCTTCATCCGGCATCGCAAGCCAACCAGCCTTCTCCAACTGATCGATCGGAATCAGAATCCCGGCTGGCTTGTCATTAACCACAATGCCATAAGGCAACTGCGGTCGGCGCACCTGATTGTAGACATCGCTGAGTAGATCTGTGTCAACCTCAAAGTCTTCTAGCTCCGCCCTGTCGGTTCTAGCCGAACGAGAGTTGGTTGCCGCAGTTGATTTTGGTGATTTGGGAGTAACCGTCTTAGCACCCGTTCTGGCAGTGCTGGTAGAGCTATTTCTAGAATTCGTTGGTTTAACCATTGCAGTGCAGCCAAATGAATTATCCCCAAGCTGAGGCGTTAGCCTGAGAGGCTATCTGAAACAGAATTTAGGCATTAAGCCTTTGGAGATCGCGAACTGACAAGTCAGCGCAAGATATCGCATCGCCTCACCCCCTAAAAAAATGTCCAGGTAGCTGATCCACTCATCGACCTGCGATCGTTAGAATTTTCGCTAGAATCTCAGCCTCTTGCTATGCCTCTCCCCTTGTCAACCAATTGGAACTCCCTTTCTGGCAGTAAAAGCAATACATCTACTGCTTTGATGCAAGTGCCGTCCTATCCTCAATTATTGGCAGCGATCGATTTTGGCAAAATGTTCCAGCAGTACAACAATCCCCAGGGCTGGATGATGCTGGGTGGATTACTGGTTGTATTGTTGCTGCTCCGCATCAGTGGATCGGGTAAGGGCAAGATTACAACAGGCAAGCTGTGTGGCACTGCCGAGAAACTATCTGCAACCAGCCTGTCACTAAAACAGATTCGGGAGCGCAAACACAATAAGGTAACGCTTTGGTCTGGCACACCTCGTTACTGGGCGAAAGGAGCATGGCGCGGGGTGATGACAACCATCCAAACCACATTGGGAGCATCCCCAACAGTTTGGTTCCCCAGCTCAGAACGGGGCACACTGGTCATCGGTGCTCCTGGTTCTGGAAAGACGTACTCTACAATTGATCGCATGTTAGAAAGTGCAATGCAGCAGGGGTTCCCGATTCTGCTCTACGACAAGAAAGGCGATCAAATGCGCCTTCACGTCCCCCTCGCCGCTCGTTATGGTTATCAGGTCAGAGTCTTTGCACCGGGAGAGTCTTTTAGCGGTGTGATTAATCCCCTGGACTATATGAGAGATGCTAGAGATGGGGTGATGGCGGGGGAAATTGGTAAAGTGATTAACCGCAATGCCAGAGAGGGTGATGGTGGACGGAGCGATGAGTTTTTCACTAAAGCAGGCGATCTACTGGCAAAAGCATTGCTACAACTAGTCAAGGGTTCTCGTTACCCGGATATGGCAATGCTCTACGCTGTGTTGCGCCTGCCTAACTTGGTGCATCGAATCGATTATGCGGTGCAATCCAAACAGTTAGATGAATGGGTCGCTACCTCTTTTGTGCAGTTCCTCAGCGCAAAGGACGCTGAAAAAACAATTTCTGGCATTCTGACAACCGCCGCAGGCACCTTCTCATCGTTCATTCAAGCAGACCTGCTCCGAGCCTTTATTGGCAAATCAACGATTCCAACTCGTTTGGAAGGACGAGAGATCGTAGTATTTAAACTAGATGATGAGCGTCGCAGTGTGGTAGGTCCGCTGCTGGCTGCTGCGATTCACTTAATGATTGTGGGCAATCTCAGCACACCCCGCAAAGACCCGCTGATTATCTCTCTAGACGAGCTGCCCTCGATCAAACTCGATCGCCTACCACAATGGATTAACGAATACCGCTCTAATGGAGCCTGCTTTATCCTGGGTATTCAAAGTTTAGATCAACTCTATGACATTTATGGAGACAAGATGGGTGCGGCGATCGCCTCTGCCTGTAGCACCCATGTCCTGTTCAATCCCGGCAATCATAAAACGGCTGAGGATTACTCAAAACGTTACGGTGAAAAAGAAGTGCTAATCAAAAATCGAACGACAGGGCGATCTCTCGGTGGACAAATGAGCCGTTCGATTAGCTGGAGTGAGAATCTGCAAAAAATGCCGGTGATCAGCGCCGATGAAATTCTCAAATTTCCTCAAGGCAAATGCGTGATCACCAGTCCTGGCTATAGTTCAGGCGGACAGGCATCAATTCCTTATCCGTTGATTATTCCTGTCTCTAAAACAGATGAGAAACGCGCAAAGGAGAGTGAGACATTATGGGAAGCGCAAGTGCGAGCAGGCTTGGAGAGTCAAGTGATTCTGCCAAACGTAGACGCACTAACTCAAGCCTTGTATGCGCGAATTGAAGAAGCAGAGCGAATGTTACCACTTCCCGATGAAGGAGAAACACCAGCTTCGCCATCAAAAAGTGGTGCTGAAGCTGATGCACTCGATCATTTCCCTAAACGGACTTTTACAGCACCTGGTTTGCAGGAATAGTTCGATAGCAACACAACCACATTAACGATTTTGTCTACGATCTAAACTACGAATCTGCAATTCTTGCCACCAGGTTGTACTCCGTTCTGTCAATCCTTCTAATCGATAAAGCCATTGATAAGACTGCCCTTCCGTTTGTACACACCACATTCCCACAATTGTTCCAACTTCCTTTGTTGTTCTGACTTTAACGATTTGGAAGAATGAAAACTCTGGCATTGGAACCGTTGGGTTTAAGACTGGAATTGCGCGTGTAGGATCGTTTGATTGTGGCGATCGTGTTGTCATGACGAATACCTTGCATTCTTTCAAATAAGGAGTGGAGTGAAATACTGTTAATTTCTTGCTAGAGAGGCACTTCTGGAATCGCATCTAGGTTCAACAGCACCGAATAATCAGTGTTCGTGTGGATTTCAGGCACTGGAAGGTTGATAGGCTGCGTCAGGAGCTGTATTAACCACTGCTGCGTCTGATCCTGTTGCGTTTGATTCCACTGCAACCGGAGTTTTTGAGCTGGTAGAACTGGATGCAGTGCCAAAATAATCAGGGATAACTTCTCTGGAGGAATGGCGTAATGCACAGACATCACCCAAAGCTTTACAGCATCTTGCCAGGTTGGTTTTTCAGAGCGAATCGCCCATTCATAAAGTCTGGGTATCCCTCGTCGAAGACCGTAGTTAACCTGAACTTGAATGAAAATTGGAGTGTCTCCAGTCGTCAGAGGAGCAATCATTGGCGCATCAATCCAGAGTTTTTTCCTACCCTGGAAAAGCTCTGGAACCAGTTCTTGGACTTCAGCGACCCATCGAGCGATCAATGGGTGAGTATCCAAAAGAGGTTGTACTGGCAGTCCCAGAAATAGCTGTTTCATCAACAACTGGAAGTTGGCTGGATCGGCTGGATCAAAGGCAAATTCTGATTCATGAGTGCGTAACCCCAAAAGAGGCTGTTGACGTTGATGAACTTGATGCAGATCAGCCAGGGTAAAAAGTGCCATAGGTAAGAAGGGATAACTATCCTACCTATGCGGCGGTTGTCGCCGCTACAGTCTCTATCTAGGCAGTAGCGGCTCGATTTGTTGGGTAGCCAGACTGGCTTCTAGCAACTTTTCCCAGGCGCGATCGTCCAGTTGTCCCATCGCTTGAATACAAGTTGAAAATTGCTGCCACTTCTCTTGAGCATGTTGAAACTGTGGATCAAATCCAGTTACATGGCAGAAAGTTTCAAATCCGTTGTCCCAGTAGAAGGTGCCAAGTGCTTTTCTAAGTTGATGAAATTGAGCAGGTTCCATAAGTATTGCTGAAAGGGATGTCAAAACTGCCCATTTACCCCGCTAGGGGAGAAAAAAGTATTGTCTGAATTCAGACAGCATTAACTGGCTCCAAATTTGAACCACAACGTTGTGGTTCGAGAAGTTGTCTTTTTGTGGGAGATCGTAGTAATCCAGTTTCAGGTTGCGGCTGGTTTTGGTTGGAATCATTAGCGACACAGCAGCAAATCGCTATCTACTTGCCCGTTGGTTGCAGCAAGCTCATTGAGAACATTGACATTGAAGATGCCTTTGCCAAAGATCATGTCAACTTCTGCCGCTCGAAAGGGTGGGGCAATCTTGTTCTTCGCCACTTTGACCTTGACCCGAATGCCGTATTCTTCACTCCCTCGCTTCAATGTCTGAATCCGGCGAGTATCCAACCGCATTGAAGCGTAGTATTTGAGTGCATTTCCACCTGTGGTTGTTTCAGGATTACCGTAAACTACACCAATCTTGAAACGCAGTTGATTCAGAAAAATCACGGTGCATTGACTATGCAGGCAATTCATTAAGCGCCGGAGGGCTTTGCTCATCAACCAAGCAATGGAAGTTGTTGGAAAATCGCCCATATCGGCTTGAAGTTCTGCCTCGGTTACCAATGCAGCCACGGAGTCCACCACAATCAGATCAACACTCTTGGAACGCACCAGTTGTTCAACCAGTTCCATTGCCATCTCACCGCTGTCAGGTTGACTGACCAGCATTTGATCGATATCGACTCCGATCGCAGCAGCATAAAGTGGATCGAGGGCATGTTCCATATCGACAAAGGCAGTGATACCTCCGAGCTTTTGCATCTGGGCGATCGCCTGTAGTGCCAATGTGGTCTTGCCGCTACTCTCTGGTCCATAAATTTCGATAATGCGTCCTCTGGGATAGCCTCCTCCCAATGCCACATCCAGTTCAGTTGAGCCACTGGAAAAGGTTTTCACGCTCATATGACTAGCATCCCCCAGGCGCATAATGGAACCATTGCCAAATTCCCGGTTGATCGTTGATAGGGTGTGCTCTAGATCCGATTTTTTGCTTACCAGTTTGTTAGCCATCGTTCTCAAGAATGAACAACCGACCTCCATTTCTGAAGATCGGTAGATGTGCAGCGATAGCTGACGGTTAATCAGTTGGTCAGGAGCTAATTTCTGTCTCGGTCTGTGCGGTGGGTAAAGCGGTTCTCTCACCCAGAGGCTCTGCCAACGCATCCAACAACACCAACCCCAGTTGCTTCAGCAAAGCCGTGTTGCCATCGGGACAACCATGTTGAATCAAACACTTGGCACAACCTGCATCACAATCACAGCCACGGGCGATCGCAGCAGCAGTACTCGCAAGTTCAGCCATATGTTTGAATACGGCTTCAGAAGCCCCATTTCCGCCGTCGCTGGTATCGTAGAAATAGCCTGCATAGTGGTTGCGATCGCCAGCTTCCTTAACCACCGAAAAGTTCACTTCTCTGGGGTCAACTCTGGCAAAGAGTTGCAGCGATCGCAGGATTTGATGCCCAAAGCTGTGTATGGCGATCAGGCTACTGGGATACTCCCATAATTGCTGATAGCCGGGTGGAATTGGCTGCCCACTGCGACTCAAGCTGGTTCTTGCTTCTCTCGCAAAGGTTTGAAGATAGTCCTGTGCAGTGGAGTCGATCGCCACTTTGACAATGGGGGCTGAAAATTGAGTGCGGTAGGGCTGCTCAAAACTTTCCTCAGATAGGGTTTTGATAATCAGTGCCTTGCGGGTTGGCTTGCTGCAAAGTGGACAGCGGCGCTCGTCTGGTAATGGCTCCTTGTAGTTCAAACACCGCCGGTTCAGACAGGTCTGTTCATACAGCTGTGTCATCAAACTGTAACCGCTAGTGATGTGGCTGACTTGCCCATAGCTGAGTTCAAGCGTTAGAACGGCAGGTGAATCAGCACCCTCCTCCGCACGGGGAAACTTTAAAGGCAATGCGACCGGATTGGTTAAAGCCTTCAAGCTGCTGGTCTCCGACTGAGTGAAGGCAACCGTGAACAGGGGGCTATCCGGCACTTGTTTTAGAATTGCCTGCTTACTGGTCAAGTCGAGCGAGATGCACTGATAGGTCAACATTTGTCCGTCGCCATCTTGCCGTTTGTAGATGGCATGGAGATGCACTTCCCGATGGGCAATGTCCTCCGACACTTCCTCCAGTGCTTCGCCCGACTCAGCATCCATCAGTTTGACGGTCGTTTGAGACACACCTCCCCGAAAATTGACATCTTTGTGCGGGTAGCCTCTCGCCCATAGTCCATTACGCCCTTTGTTGAGATGTCCTTGAGCCATTAAAAGCTTTGCAACCTCGATCGCAGCACTCCCAAAGTAATGCTTGATTTTGCTGGTAGGAATGCCCGTTTCTGCTGCGGCACAAAGCAGATGTTTAGCCGCAAAGATAGGATATTCGTCATTAAAGAAAACGTCCTCAGCTTCACCAGTAGTCAACAGTTCTGGATGCTCTGTGATGTAGCGATCTATGGGGTTCAAGGCATTGGGAATCAGCACTGTCATTCCCGGTTTGACACGTCCGGCTCGACCACTGCGCTGCTGATATGCCATTTTGGAGCCGGGCCAGCCCCGTAGAACACAGCACTCCAGCTCAGGTAGGTCAATGCCAGCTTCTAAGGCTTCCGTTGCAATAATCCATTGAATGATACCAGACTGGAGTTGTTGAACCACCTCAGCGCGACGCTCTGAACTGATGCCACCATAGAAGGCAGCAACCATGTTTGACTTCAGCAATCCTGTTAGATCCCTGACACTCCGGCGCGAGTTGCAAAAGGCAATCCCGGACTTTCCTTGAACTAACAAAAACTGAATAATACGGGCTGTATCCGCAGTCAGGTTGTAGCTGGGTTGAGTCACAACCACTTGGCGATGGGGTGCCGCAGCCCCGCTCCTATGAATCCAAATGAGAGGCTTTGGAACACGTTTAGTTGGCTTCAGTCCGGACAGCTTCTGGGCAAGCTGTTTCGGGTTGCCACAGGTTGCACTCAGAAAGATGAATTGCAGCTCTCTGGAGCGACCGCCATAGTGATCCACTGCTAACCGAATGCGACGGATCAACCAAGCCATGTTGGCTCCATAGCTACCTGAAAGGGTATGTGCCTCGTCAATCAGCACGTAGCGCAATTGTTGATAGAAGGTTGCCCACCGCTGCGACTTCCAGGCTTGCTTGAGTTGAAAATGAATCAGTTCTGGCGTGACTCCTAGAATGCGAGGATCGGATGCGAGAATTTGCTCCCGTTCTTCGGTCTTCACATCTCCTGTCATCATTGCCAATACAGGGCGGGAGACAGCAGGCATTGCTGAGAGCAATTCCGAGATCTTGTGAAACTGATCCAGCGCTAGTGCGCGGAGTCCGTAAAATGCCAATGCGCGGTGTTCCTGCCTCATGCAACCTTCCAGAATGCCAGGGTAGGTACTGAGTGTTTTACCGCTGGCAGTGGGAGAGGTGAGAATCAGGCTTTTGCCTGCGCGAATAGCTTGCAAAGCTTTGAGTTGATGGGAGTAGAACTGGTAAATCCCCTGAGTATGAAGGGCTTCAATCAACTCAGGTGGTAAATCAGCAGGAATTTCCTTTAAATCTGGCTCCTGTGCAGGAATGGTTTGCTGCCAGAGCAGGTCTTCTCCCAAAAATTCAGTGATATCGGTTGGTTCAGAAGGGCGATCGCTCGTTGAATCAGGGTTTTCTGCAATAGAAGTCGTCGGTGGTGTCCAAAAGCTTTGGAGCAGAGTACCGTAGTTCGGTGTAGTTGTCATGGTCTTGTCTTCGCTCACTGCCCCAAAACCTCCCCCATAGGGGAAGGCAGATGCCTGCACAGTTGCAGGCATTCGATCGCCTCAAACCGCTGCCCCCAAAAGTCACTTGGAATGAATCGGTTGGAACAACCGCGCGATCGCCAGCAGAGATGTCATGATGGCGTTTGCCTGGACAGCACCTTGCTTAATCGACATTTCCAAATCCACCAATTTGGTTACTGCCTGAATCAAGGTTCTGAGGGTCATGGTTGCGACCTCTTGCCGCAAATAGTAAAGCCGATTCGGATTTCCCACGTTGCACAATTGAGCAATTTCAGTGTTGTTCTGGATACCACTCGCAAGCGCACTTTTAACCCATAGCCAGGTTCTAAACTGGGTCAGTAGAGTCGCAACCATCACCAGCATTGGCTCAGAGCGAGCCAGCAACTCATCGATCAGACGCACGACTGCTTCACTTTCCCCGTTGCGAACCGCCTCCGCTAATTGCAAATTGCTTTGAGTCTGGCAAGGAATCAGGCTTTGTACTTCCGCAAGACACACGGGCTGACCATTTGTATAGATTGCCAGCTTGCGGAGTTCTGAAGCAGCACGGGTTATGTCATTACCGATCGCCTCTGCCAGATATTCAACGACATCTTTGGGCAGTCGTAGTTTCATCTGCTTTGCTTGAGTGGCGATTGCCTCTGCGATCAAATCTGTACGCCAGGGTGGAATTAATGAAAGCTCGAAACATTGACCGTACTTGATCAAATGCTTGTAGATTTTCAGGCGCTTGTCCACATTCGTTGCCAGAAAGACAATCGTTGTGGCATCCGGTATCTGAGCAAGTTGCTGCAAACTTTCTACCTGGGCATCACCCCATTGCTTAAGATTGCAGTCTTCTACGACCACAAGCCGTTTACCACCACTGAGCGAGGGTGTTCGTGCCGCACTCATTGCCTGTTCCAAAGCACTGGCGGGAAAGCGATGATAGCAAAGCTCTAACCACTGCGGGTCAAGTTCTGCTCTGTAGTGCTCTAGTTTTTGTCGAATGGCAAATTGATCATCTCCAACCAATAGAATAATCATGCAGATCTCCCATTCTTAGTAGCTGTGAGCGTTCTGATCAATACGGTCATCGGCTTCGGGCTACGAGTAACTCGCTGAAGCATTCGAGCGATCGCCTGCTGATTCGCTTCAAACTTCGCAAACGATGCAGGGGCAACTTCCAGAATTGCCTTCGTTCCTTGTAGCTTGGTCAGGCGTGCCTGAGCCAACAACTTTTGAGTTCCTGGTTTAGCCGAGGCTACAACTTTTTGCCAGAGAGCTGCTAAATCAGTAGGCTTGTGAACTGCGGTTAACGAAGCTGTCTCAGAGATTGCTTTACGGCTATGCCCATTTTTGCCCACTACCTGCTTCACATCTGGAGAGCTAAAGGGAATCGATCTCAACATCGGCATCAAGTTCAGCAGACACGTCTCTAGCCAGACAGCCGCGTTGGTTGTGTTACGAAGATAGCTCTCTGCTCTTTGTAATTGGGCCAGAGATTGATTGATTGCATCAAAATCCCACTGAGTAGCGATCGCCTTTAATTGGCTATGGTTGACAGGGCTAGTAAGCAAGTCTGTTGCTTTGGGAGCCGATTTAAGAATTAACAGATCTCGGTAGGTTTGGAGCAAGCTGCTGAGAATCAGTTTGGGTGTTTTGCCAGAATCGACCAGTGTTCGAGCTGATTGAAGGAGTTGAAACGTATCGTTCGTGGCGATCGCCTCCAGCACTGTCAGCAGGTCTGTCGCCGTAACGCCACCCGTCATTTCGATCACATGATTCGCTGTAACCGCTTCACCTAGCAGGCTAACCTGACCCAAAAGCTGAAGGGCATCCCGTAAGCCTCCTTCTGCAAATCGGGCGATCGCCATTAAAGCCTCATCCTCGACAGCGATCGCTTCGGCAGCGGCAACGTCCTGAAGGTGCTGTGCGATCGTCTGGGGCGACAGCGCCCGAAAGTGAAACACCTGACAACGACTCACAATCGTCGGCAATACTTTATGCACTTCCGTCGTACAAAGAATGAAGACTACATGAGGTGGTGGCTCCTCAATACACTTCAGCAGGGCGTTTTGGGACTGGGTAGTTAATTGATGGCATTCATCCAGAATAAAAATTCGGTAGCGTCCCTGCACGGGTGCAAGGCTGCTGCGTTCAATCAAGGCACGGGCATCATCCACCCCATTGTTAGAAGCTGCATCAATCTCACTTACATCCAGGCTATTGCTGGTTTCAATTGATCGGCAGGATTGGCAAGTGCCGCAAGGTTCATCGGTAGGTCCGTCAAAGCTCAGACAATTGAGAGACTTGGCAAAGATACGCGCAGTAGAGGTTTTGCCAGTTCCTCTAGAACCTGTGAAGAGATACGCCGGAGCTATGTGCATCCGGTTGATGGCATTGGTCAAAGCGGTTTGGACGTAGGGTTGTCCAACCAGTTCTGCCAGGATTTTAGGGCGATATTTTTGGTGTAAGGCGTTGGTCGTCATGGTGATATGAGTTTAATCATCATGGCGATCGCCCCTAATCAGGGGCCGCTTGCTTTAGTGGAGGTAATTTAAAGATCGCTCCACTCTCGCAAAACCCATAACAAGACACCTTGCACCTCTACTCGGCATTCTTCTGCATCAACTGTAATCGGCGGGTAGTTAGGATTAGATGCAATCAGCGAAATGTGCTTGCCTTCACGATAAAAGTGCTTTAACGTTGTACCCCTACCTTCTACCCACGCTGCCACAATCTCTCCAGCCTTCAATGCAGTAAGATCAGAGACAGGACGCATAATCACAAATGAACCATCCGGAATGTGATCGCCAATCATACTGTCTCCAGCGACTTGGAGTGCAAAATCTCCAGGTTTTAGCTTTGGACCGGAAATTGGCAGCATATCCTGACTATCGGTGAATACTTCACTAAGATAGCCTGCGGCGATCGTTCCCCAAATCGGAATGCCACCTCGGTTTGATTTAAGAATTCGGATAGCACGGGCTTTTCCATATCGCCGTTCAATGTAGCCCTCTCGTTCCAAATACCTGAGACTGTTTTGGATTGCACCGCGCGGCTTCTCCATTGCCACCATCATTTCATCAATGACAGGAGAATAACCGTGAAGCTGACTGTAAGCTTCCAAGTATTCAAGGAGCCTTAGGTGGGGAGACGGGCGCTGCATTTGATAGAAATAGCTAAGTTGGTTTAATAGTACAATTGTTCTTAATTTTAGGCAAGCTAGTAAAAATTTAGGCGCTAGGATTTTTGATGATGAGCAAATCCCAAGCTCCAAAGCCTTATGATGGGAGCCGTTGTTAAATCTTCTTATTCCGTTGAGCCGCATCATTCAGCTACTGCAAGTTCAAGATCAACAGATCGTTGATGCCATCCTGACCGAGGTGACTGACAAGCACCTTGAGGATGCCAAGACGCTTTGGGAGCCGATCTTGGAAGGAAGCGGTCAAGACGATGAGTATTGGAACTGGGTCGGCAAGAGCCGTCGATCGAAGTTGCTCCCAGGAGATGAGTTATACGCGATCGAGTGCGAGGGGATCACCCAAGGGCTGATGATGCTCGATGTCTTAAAAAAGCGCTGTCTGATTGAATCTCAGTTGCGACGGCGGTTAGTCTACATCAGTGCTTTGGCAACCGCCCCTTGGAACCGACCTGTCATCACAAACCCTCCGACCTACAAAGGCGTTGGGGGTAATCTGGTGGATTTCGCAGTCGCCCGCAGCCACGAACTGGGTTATCAAGGCAGAATCGGGTTACATGCCCTCCCAGGTGCGCTAGGATTCTATAGAAAGCTGAGAGTCGGACTGCTCAATTGCGGTCCTGATCCTGAAGAACCCGATAACCTCGTTTACTTCGAGACGCTGAGGATAGACGACCCATGACTCAATCGATTCCTGCCCAGTCAAAAGCCACCTCTGACAAAGTGGCTCGTCATCAGCGTCTGCTAGAGCTGATTGAAGCCGAGGATGCCGCCAATGGCGAAGTGGGTTGTGGACGGGATTTGGGAAAGAGGCTTTCAGAGTATTTCAGTACTCGCGGGGTTGCTCTTGACGAAGAGAAATTGAAGAGCCTGTTGCGAGAGCACTTGGGGCACATTCTGATGGAACCAGATTTTGATTCCATTGCAACCCAGATTCAGCGTCGGCTTGAATCCTTGGTTGTGCAATCCCTAGATAGTTCTTCGAGTTCTGCATCTTTGTTAGATTCAACAAATATCACAGAGCATATTCCAATAAATGAACTCAGAGAACTATTTCAATCACAAATTGTTGATCTTTGCTCTGAAGATACCTTAGAACAACTGATTCGTTTAAGCCATCAGATTATTCATAAAGCAGTACTCCAACCTCGACATACATGGGCTAAGCCGATATGGGTTCTACGAGGTGAAACACAGATTTATATCGTTCAGGAAACTGGAATTGAAGCGGCGATTGCTAAAGTCAAGACTCAGCATCCTCAAGAAACAGGAAAATTGGAAGTCCTCACAGTCGGAGGCGTTCTGGCACCTGACCGGGTGATATCTCTGGATATAGCCCTTTTGTGAAGTTCTTTTCTCGTATTTTATGATTATGAATATTAAAGATTTATTACTCTTGAATCCAGAGAGTCTTCTTTTAATCCGTGAAAATTTAGATGACCTTAAACCAGAGGAGCAGCAGTCCTTACTAGAAAAAGTATACTCTCCTGGAGATTTGCAGCAACGGGTTGCAAATGTTCATTTTGTCCTAGTTCTTATGCATGATGCATATCAAAAGAACAAGAAGGTTTTTCTAGAAGATATATTTTTTCCTTGGGTTGAAATACAGAATAAAACAAAGAAAAATAAATCTCGAATTTTTAATGAGCTTTCAAGACTAGATGAGTTTACTCAAGATAGCCTTGACGATGTTATTCATATTGCAAATATCTATAGAAATATTGTATCTGATTTGCTTGATCCCTATCTAACCTTAATCGTATCTTGTTATCAATTGATTGAGGGAAGCTTTACCGATATCAATAATGCTAACCTTGGTCAGGCAGAGCGCAATAAATATGAATTTATCATATCAAGAATAAAACCAAAAAATAATGAGCTTCACCTTCTTTATGGTTATAACCCCTTAGTAAGGAATGCAATCTCTCACTTGGGTTCACATGGGTTGTTGTACAAAAATGGAGTGATTACTTTTCGGAATATTCAAAGAGGTTCTACCCTTAAGGTACAAGCAGTTCGTTGGAGCACAAGAGAGTTTAATCAGCATAACCTTTCATTACTAGAGTGTATTTTATCTATAGATATCGCTATTGAAATATTCGGGCTAGATATCTCAGATCTAGTGGCACAAGATAGTGAAACAATGTTCAAGTTCATACTTCATGTCTTGTCAGGTGATCAAAGATCTGAGATAAGGCTGCATCAGTATGAGATATTTAATAAACTCAGAAATAGTAATCAGATCAGTGAAGAGGAGAAGCTTAATGTGCTTTCTAAGCTTCTATTTTATAACTGTGGAATACGAGATATGGAAATAAAACAGATTAGCTTTAATAACTCTCAAAAAGCAATTATATTAGGTATTCCAGTTGATTATATTGATGTAAATAATGACGAGCAGTTAATATCGAGATGTGCTGAGATACCTCGATATGCTATATTAGCTCGTTCAATATTTAGTAATATGTATGATACGTTTCTAGTTGAGGAGAACGATGAAGTGTCTAAAGATACTAGGATTTCCGCTATTTTTCAAGGTCAACTGCTTGACGAATATATTGATGAAAAGGCGGGTCTAGTTGATTTACTCCATAATTCAGCCTTTTTTCTGGCAGGCAACCGGATTGGTATAGGAGTTAACTTTGATAACTTAGAACAACTGGAGTTGGAATCAATTCAAGATCCATTTCCTCGTAAGAGAAACTAGATTAGAACTGAATTAACAGAAGCGGAAAACATTGCGCTAATTAGATTATGTTTTACTATAGTTTTTCATAAGTCCGCACCCTGAAAAAGCTCCCAGGATGCGAACAATTAATTATTCCGGCTGCTTATAGAGAGGAAAGAGAAAGTGGCGCATTTCCATCTCTAGCTCTGGATTGTTGAAATCTCCAGCAGGAACCAACATTACCGGGTAATCCGGTTGCTTCAAATGCATCTTGATCGCAGAACTGGGAATCGCTTTAACCGCTTCTCCCAGATATTTAAGGTTGAATTGGATTTCCAATGTCATATCTGTAGGGATATGAGCACTGATTGTTTCATCACCCTTGCCAAATTCTCGTTCGATCGAAAGGTGAATTTGTTGGGTCGCTCCATCAAATCGAAACTGAATCCCTCTCTCCTTTTTGTCAGTCAGCACCGACAGCCGCTCCAATGCCTTGAGCAATCCTGATTTCTCCAGCACCACTTCCCGATCAAAGCTGTAGCGTGCCAACAACTGCTCACAGTCCGGGTATTGCCCTTCAATGCACTGGCAGCTCAAAATAATATCTTGCCATGCAAAACTAGCGCGGGTTGCTTCCGCATCGTACAGCAGTTGAATCGAGTCAACCGAATCCGCTAGGTTACGAATCAGTTCCTTTAGTGCTTTGCCGGAAATCGGAAACTGAGTAGGTTCATCGGCTCCCGATCGCTTGCGCCGCTTTCTGCTAATGCCTTCTGTTGACAACTCTGCGATCGCCACTCGATGTCCATCTGTTGCAATGAATTTCAGGGCATTTTGCCCAATCTGAATATAAACGCCTGTCAAAATACGCTTGGTTTCATCTGTGCTAATCGCATACAGCACCCCTTTCAGTCCTTCTCTCAACACATTGGTCGGTAGGGAAACTGGAGCTGCTTTGAGTGTTGCAATGGGCGGAAAGTCCTCAGCCGGAATCCCTCGAATCTCATACTTCCCGTTGGTATCAGCCAGCGTAATTGAGCAAGTTTTAATTGCCTGCTCCTCTTCTGCCGCTGGCTTTGTGACCTGTGCCTGACTGTTGAGCGTAATGTTGCCTGTTGGAAACTGTTTGACCATACCTGAGAGCATCTCAACGGGTACCGTAATCTCACTGCCCAAAAGTACCTGTGCCTCAAAGCTTGCCTGCATCGTCATTGATAAGTCAGTTACAGTCAGATGAACCTGTTGAGCGTTCGCATCTGCCACTATCAACACATTTGCCAGCACTGGATGGCTAGGTTTTGCTGGGGCAGCACAGCTTGCGATCGCCAGCGCATCATGAAACTGACTCTGCGAACAAATCACCTGCATCCCTGGTTCCATTGCAGATGTGTCCTTTGGCTGCGATCTAGCTGCCCGTTTTCTCGATGACTTCTTGGGCACAGGCTCTGCCGATACTTCAGGCTCAGCAGAATTTTCAGAATTTTCAGGCTCATCGACTGTTGCTTCCGCTTCACTCGCCTCTGATGGGTCGGCTGGTTGCTCTAAAGAAGCGAGTGTCTCAGGGACCCGCTGGGCGATCGTAGCTTCAGAAGTCGGTTGCTCAGTCTGCTTTTTTTGCTTTGCAGCCTTGTCCCTCGATCGTTGTAATGCTTGAGTCATGATCAGTGTCTCTGATTGAATGGTCGTCGAAGGATGCCTGCGTTAGCAGAGAAAAAATGCCAAAGGCTCTATGGCTCCAGCTTCTTGGCAGATTGACTAAATTGCTTAGGGTATAGTATGGAGCCGAAACGCCGTTAAGTATTCTCTAAGTCACCAAAGTTGGTGGAAGCAACTCATCATGGGTGAATCCGATACGTGTCTTCTGGCAGTTGGGTTTACTTAGGGAATACTTTGAGATGATTCTGTCCAAAATTATTCCCTAAGTAAAAGTCTTATGGCACAACTAGAATCCGCCGACGGGCACGGCTGGCTCCGACATACCATAAGCGATTGTGCTCCCTCACCTTTGCCAGCAGGTCTTTTGCCGTATCACCTCGCTCAGGGTTAAGCCGTTTGCTTAAATCCTGTCCATCAACACCACATTCTAGAAACGTACTCCCCTGGCTATTATGAACCGTAATGGCAAAGCAATTTCGCACGTTGGCAAACTGTTCTAAATGGTGATAATAATCGCGCCATAGGAATGGATTACGTTTGGCGATCGCCATCAGCCGACGAGCTTCTATATCAAATCGGTTCTGCTCATCTTCATGCAGCGCATAAATTTGACGTGCAACACCATCATCCGTTGCAACCTTTAACCTCCAGGCTTTGTAATTACTGTAGCGATCTTCTGAAAACTCCTGAACCGTGAGTTCAGTTGAAGTGGAAAGGATAATCGTTTTGCCATCCGGTGCCAAAACTGGATCGCGCGTGATCAAGCGTTCACCTGGAATAAACCGAGCGGCAGCCCTGCCATACAGATAATTGCGAATCTGCTGGTTGTAGTAATCCACTTGAGCATTTGTCCAGCTTAGAATTCTGAAGCAATCAGGGTTCTGGGTAAACTCGTCAGAGATTTTCTTGAAGGCATATTTGAGGAGCGATCGCCGCTTTACCAGCAACGAGCCGTTACTCTTATCTGGTAGATACTTTGCAAATGGCTCAAAGGGCGCTTTGCTCTTTGTCACTGCATAACGGCAAGCGGTGATGAATTCCAACAGCGGACTGTCAGTGCCCTGGCGTACCACCTGAGTCAACACAGCTTTATTGGTGATGTTGAAAGCTGGCGATCGCCCTTCATTTACCGGGTTAAGCTGAGCCGGATCGCCCATTAGAATTATTTTCAGCGGGTGCCACGTTGATGTTCTTTTGGACGCTTCCTCAATCCAGTGCCAGAGTTGCTCTCCAATCATGGAACACTCGTCAATGAATACGACATCGAACAATCCAATATATGACGTTCCGGTTGGTGCCAACACTTTGTCGTTACCTCTGGAAACCATGCCCAGTCCCAGCAATTGATGAATCGTGAAGAAGTCTACGCCAGTCACCCCGTTTTCTAGCGCCATACGTTGCAACACACCAACAGCCTTATTGGTAGGTGCGGTCAGAACAACTCGTTTCCCTTGGCTGACTAGCACTTTCACCAACTGAAAAACGATCGTTGATTTTCCTGTACCAGCAAAGCCAACTAAAAGAAACAGGGCAGCCGTAACAGCCGGTTGCAGGAACGCCCACATTGAATCCAGGGCTTTACGCTGTTGCTCAGTCAGTTGAAAGGGGAAAGAGCCAGCCGGGGAGGAAGCAGGAAGGGTTTGCATCATTAGGACTCCGCTAATTTCATCCACAAATCGGCTCGGCACAGCGGTAGCTGTTTTTTTGGGTCTTCTCGAAATCAGCAAACCCAATTTCAGCAACCCAATTCAATTGAGTCCTGTTTTAGTACAAATGTTTATAAACTAAGCTGTAACAATCTGAGAACTGTGCCATCGCTCTACCTCCCACCCCTACGAAACCACTAGCCATGTGGTTACGCACTTAGGGAACAACTATATCCAGATGGACAGTTCTGGTCTATTATTCTTGGCAGTCCGTGGTAATTTCTTATATAAGATTAGTAACCGCAGCTATGGAGACTCAAAAACCGAAACGGAAAGGGCGAGATCAGCTCTATGGAGAACTTAAGAAGCCGACTATGATTGCACTCACTCCCACAGGAGTTGAAAAGCTGGATGAGTTAGCCGCTGCATTCTCTCTGTCTCGTTCCGAATTCATCGAGCGCATTGCTCGGGGAATGCTTTCCGTGCAAGGAATCGAGTAATCACAAACCTATGGAGAGTGTAAAATCCAATGCCCTTTAAAGCTTGAAAACACCAGGAAATCGTCTTGGCGGGTGAAGTCCTGGTGCCTTCGATGCTTCAGTTAAAACCAGAACGACCATATCAACGATATGCCCTTCCCGGTTGGATAGGTTGCGACCTGCCCATTAATGACAGGTTAGCAAATTACTCGATCCTTGAAAAGGGCAGAGGTTCTTACCCCGTAAGAATCTAGGTTATGTCGTTTTGATTCCGTATAGTTCTTTTCAACGATTGAGCCATGATGCAACCCACACCCAGCGATCGCGAGGACAGCGCTCCCCTCCTCGAAGCCTCCACCCAGTTAGAATTAACTGAGGTAGAAGTTCTGCCCGCTCAGTCCACCCGGACTAAAATCCGCAAACCGCGCAACCTGCCTCGAACGGAACCACCGCTATTCACCACCAAGTCAATGGAGATGATTGCTAGTGGAGCACCTGTCATCAGTGCGACGCAGGCTTTTCTAAAGCCGCCAGATTGGAGCGAGTATGGGCAGGAGCGCCTTTACTTCCAAAAACACTTTGGCAAAGGACGCTACATCGAGTTCTACGTCCTAAACAAGCAGAAGCACCAGGCAGAGTCTATTTCTACGCAGGCAGAGCGTGAAATCCTGGAGCAGTACGGGGTAATGGCAGCTCGCCTCCATGCTGTCTTTGCTACCTATGCTTCATTGCAGTCTGAACCCTGGAAAGAGCCGTTTCATCTGCTCGGTACCGACCTGATCAAAACACTCAAGGTTCACAATAGCAACAAGTTCACCAAGTCACAGAAGCTCAAGGCAGTCGCTGACCTGGCGTGGGTTGTGGGAACTTTGGGTGCGGTCATCCACTGGTTTGAAGGCGACATGGATCTCTGCGTGCGGGAGCGAAGCTTGCTCTGGATCGTCAGCGTCCAGGAATACACCCAACCCAATGTCGATGGGGAATCCGAGGAACTGCATGAGGTGGTGATCCGAGTGCAACCAGGACTCTGGACCCATAGCTTCTTGAACCGAGAGGGCGCACAACAGCGGAAAGCCCTGTATCAGTATGGACTGATCCCCAAAGAAGTCTTTGATATCGATCCCCACCGGCGCAAAATGGCGACCAGCATGGCGCTGTATTTGATTCAGAATAGCCGTTCCCGCCCGAATGGAGTTTATACCGTTGAAAGTCTGCTGGAAAGTGTTTTGCCCAGCAGTGACATTGAGAAAGCATTGTCTGACCGCCGCTATGGGTGGAAATTAAAGGAATCGGTGGACAATGCCCTGCTCACCCTCAAAGACAATCTCAAGATTGATATCGACTTCGATGATGAAACCTATCCCCTCTGGCTAAGGCCGGTCTGGAGCCTACCCGATGAAATCGCAGACCTGCCAACAAAAGAGCGAAACCAGCAACTTTTAGGGGCAAAGTGGCTACCGGATAGCTACATTTCCAAGCATTGGTTCCCGGCAAAACTCACCTTCCGGCTACCCGTGCAGATTCAAGAGTGTTTGGATGAACTTGAAACCAGACGAACAGAAAAGACCAGCCGAGCCTCCGCTGTCGCCAGTACTACGCGGAACAAGTCTAACAGCAAAGTCAAGGGCACTACAGCTAAAGCACTACTGCCTGCGGCTGAACTGGATGGAAAGACAGTGAAAGCTGCCCGTCAAGCAAAAGGATGGACTCAAGCCCAGCTTGCTACCACGATCGGTAAGAGTGTCAGTTGGGTAAAGCTGGTCGAGAGCGATCGCCGTCGCGCCGTCGATGAGGATCAAAGCTTGCTACGTCAGGTTCTTGGCATCCAGTAATTCAATTGAACTTGGTTACAAGATCTGTAACCCTACTGTAACTACTGATAAACATAGATTTTAATCTTATGTACTCCCCACTAAAGTCCCATAGTCGTGACATTAGTATCCCCTTACGGTGACTTGATTCGGCAGGAAGGGCGATCGCTTCTCCTTGTAACCCTTTGTAACCATTGATATAAAAAGGTTTCAGCCAGATTGGTCGGCTTAAGCTTCCCCTTTTGATGACATCAATGCCCCCTAGTGGCGACTTGAGTACTACTCAGACTAAGCCTTGGGAGAATTGGTTACAACCACATCTAGCGATACTCAAAAAAGAAATCCGCTAGATGCAGCAATAATGCAATTGAACTACACCAAATACAGCAGGGCATTAAAACAATTCCACTAAATCTAGAAACCAAAACTTGCTGTTCTGATGTCCCTGTAACCTGATCGTAACTCCGCTGTAACCATTGCTATAAAAGGCTTTTAGCCGCAATCACTGATAGTTACAGTCCCCTAATCGTGACATCAGTCTCCCCCACTCGTGACTTGCCAGTTAGCCTCAAGTCCCAAGCAGTTGTAACTCTCCTGTAACTAGCATCAGATCTAGATTCCAGATCATTTTAGTTACAAATCTGCGGTAATAAGCTCCTCTGGATGGGACTTTAATTTCCTATTAGCGTGACTTTAGTCTCCCCTACAGATGACTTTACCTTCCTCTTACTGGGACTTTAAATTTTCAGAATGGTTATGGAGCAAGCTATTCCAGGATGGTTACACGTCTGATCAGATCAATAAGATCGATCAGCTTGTAACCCCCTGTTTTGTGGAAACAGGGGGTTACGCTTTAAACGCAAAAAGACAAAAACTCACCCGCCACCCCTGTTTTGCAATTTATCCCAGCGATCGTCTTTGGCTCGCCTAAGTGGATGAACACATTCACGACATCATTACCGATTTGATTAGTTGAACTACATGCCAGAAACCACCACTGTTTTACAGCAGCTTTACCGCCTGATTCTCCATGAATATCAGCAGCTTTATAGCGTGTGGCAAAGCGCTGATATTTTACAGTCACAGTACGATCAGGCTCTCACGCCTGCTGTGGTAGAAGCGCATCTTCAGGGCAACCCAATTATCTCAGTGCGCCTCCTCCAACCGGGTACAAACCTGGCAAAAGCAGGCTGCATTGATTTTGATGCCCCAAAGGATGGCAGCGATGAACAGACTTTGCGTGAGGTGTTGAGTTTGTCGCAACGAGTGCAACAAGTCGCTACTAGTCAAGGATTCCCTACTTATCTGGAATTTAGTGGTCGTCGTGGTTTCCATCTCTGGTTGTTTGCTGATATGCCGCTGCCTGGTGCTACCTGGGTCAAGGCATTGCAGAACCTCTGTTATTTAGCTGATTACAAGCCAAAGGAGATTTATCCCGCTACAGCAACAACGGCGATCGATGGCAAAGCATCAGGACGACCGATTAAATTGCCCTGTGGCAGGCACCAAAGCAGCGGTAAGTGGAGCGGTTTCTTAAATGAGCCTGTGAACTGGTCTGAAGGATTTCCGGTAGTACCCGATGATCAGGCTGGTTTGATGGCATCTTTTCAGCAGACTCCTGTGGCTCAACTGGCTCAACTAGCTGCACTTGAAGTGAGCCTCAGCAGTGCGATCAGTAAAAATGGGCATCAAAAGGGCAATGCTTTTCAGGAGCGATTGGGGTTTGCTGGGAGTTCAACCGTTCAGCAGACTACCGCCACAAAATCTACAGATTTTTCGATTCTGGCTCCCGATGAGCATCCTGCTTGCATTCACTATCTGATGAGCCAGGGTGCGCCAACCGATCAGGACTACAACTCAGTCAACTTAACTCTGTCACGCTATGTCATCACCAGGGGATGGGAACATAACCAGGCAGAACCCCTGGCAGAAGCAATGGCACGAGCGTCTGATCACCATCCAACCAGTAAAACGACGGTTGAATCCAGGCTAAGAAATTTCCACAGCACCTATGCTTCGGTTAAACGAAATCCTCACGACTATCAGTGGAGTTGCAGCTACATTCGCAACAGCCGTGAGTTAGTCCGCTGTGGAGGCTGTACAGGCTATGCCTGCCCCTTTTGGCAATGGGAGAAGCCAGAGGGTGACAACGAGGTTGCTAGACGGGTTGAACAAGATTTGCTGGCTTACATCCTGCACCACCCAGAAGCCGGGATGCAGGAAGCCTTGGGTGTGGATTTACCCGTCGAGGGCTTTATTGCCACATTTATGCCCAAAGGCGATGATTCAAAGCCGTTTTATCTCCACCAAAGGCTCTGGGAATGCTTTGTAAGCCTGGAGCTAGAAGGGAGAGAGTTAACGCCCAGTCTCGTTCTCTCACGGCTGGAAAAAATGGTGATGGAGCGCTCTCCCCTACCGACCTCGATTTTGAATCAAGTTGCTGCCTATTTGGACGAGCTTTTGAATCTGGCTCCCTGTGGTTGGGAGACGTTTACAGAACTCCTCATGAGAGTGCGAGATACCGGATTGCGACTACTAGCAAAAGAGCAGGCTGCCACTGCATCGGAATTATTGGATAGCCCCTTACATCCTGTTACCGAAACGCTGGAAACACTCATTCACCATTCCCAACATCTTCAGCAACGGAATGCCTCAGAAGTCATGCCAATGGTGGCCTATACTCAGGACTTGATCCGGGAATTGTTTGGGCAACCGCAAACGGCGATCGCCACCCCTGCTCCTTGGCTGAATCGTTCTCTCAATGGTGGGTTACATCCCGGCAGGCTTTATGTTGTGGGTGCTCCTCCCGGCTCAGGAAAAACGACCTGGTGCGCCTGGTGCGCGGATGAAGCGGCAAAAGCTAAAATCCCCGTGCTGTATGTCTCTTTTGAGATGGGGAAGCAGCAGCTCTGGGTGAATGCCTTGTCGCGGACGGGTGGGTTGAACTCCGGTTTGATTGAAGCAAAACATTGGATGAACGCGGACTATGCCCATGCAGAATGGTTGAAACAGCAGACTGCGCTGGCAATTCGGGCATACGATCAGCAGATTGCAGAATATCTAACGGTTTTAGAAGCAGGTCCAGAGGTTACAGTTGCTCATTTGAAGGGGACGATCGCTCAAATTCGCCGCATTGCAGAAATCGATAAAACAGCGCCCGTGTTGGTAATTGTCGATTATTTACAACTCATGTGTTGTGGGGATGAAAAACTTGATTCTGGTGCCAATGAAGTGTTGCGGGTTTCGCGGGTGGCAACGGGGTTAAAGCAACTGGCGCGAGATACGGGTGCTGCTGTGGTGGCGATTAGTGACATTAATAAGGCGGCCTACCAGGAAGCACTTCGGACTGGAACGTTGGATATGGGTGCGTTACGGGACTCGTTCAAGATTGCCCACGCCGCAGACTGCATTATGCTGCTCCAGACAGGGAAGGCACAGCGAGGCAATGACCAGCCTAGAGATCAGCTTGACCTGCTGGAAGAACGTTATGCCGGAGACTATCTCAGACTCCGGCAAATTCAAGACGTGCGCGCTCAGTATCCGCTTAATGAAAAAGCGAAGGCGACCTATGCGCGACTTAGCATTCTCAAAAATCGGGGTGGTGTCACAGCAGAGCCATTGTTTGTCTATGAGCGGGCTTACCACCGCTTCATTCCGGTTGATTTGGATTTAGGAGAGGACAATGACCGTGAAGATCTCTAGCCCCAATGTTAGTGGTGTAGAAGCAAATTCCAATCTCTCTACGGCTGCTGATCCACTGTATGAGGATTTAATGGATTGGGCAAAAGCTCGGAAACGGCAGTTTCTGAGGAATCGGGTTCAACAAAGTAGTGAGCCTATTAAAGCTGCAACTGCTGCATCAGAAACACCATCAGCAAGCGATGCCTGGATTGAAACCTGGTATACTCCACCGCCTCTACCAACGCGGATTGCCAAACAGAAAGCGACGTTCTTCCAGAGCCACTCCGTGAATGCTTCCAGTGCCCCTTATCAAGAAGCGGGAGGAAAAGTAGAAGCAGAGGAAGTCAAGGAAATCAAACCTTTGATCTCTCCTAGTCCTGCAACCTCCTTATCTCCTCCAAACCACAACAGTTTTGAGATTGGTCAACAAGTTCTTCTCCGTCCAGACTCTCAGCGGGTACCTGCTGGTATTCCGATTGATGCCGTACTGGTCATTCAGGAGATATATACCAATGTTTATCGGAAACATCAAAATATTTGGTGTGTTTGGTGTAGCAGTGATGCTTTTTCTGGTTTGAAGTCAATTGATTCAGATTGTTTAATGCCATTATCAAAGCCAGTTCATACAACTGATATAGAAGGTGTATCTGAAATAGAATTTAGCGGTCTAGATATAGATGAAAAACAAAATTCTGTTTTATCTCATACCCCTGTAAACTTCGAGTTTGTTGAAGATGGACAGCGGCTTGCAGAAATACTCAAGCCTTTCCAAACTTGCCAAGTCATTGCGGTTGACACAGAAACCACTGGACTTGATCCATTGAAGGATCGAATTCGCTTAGTTCAGATTGCTGCGGCTAATCAGCCTGTTATTATCATCGACCTGTTTAAAGTTGCCAAGGAAACGCTAACTCCTCTGTACGAACTGCTCCAAGGTAAGCCAATCAAAGTTTTGCAGAATGCCAAATTTGACTTGAAGTTTCTTCAACAGGCAGGACTTCCCATTGCTGGCAAACTGTTCGACACGATGATAGCGGCGCAATTACTGGATGCAGGGGTACGATCGCACGGATATAACCTGGCGGAACTAGTCAAGGTCTATCTGGGAGAAGAACTCTCCAAAGAACAGCAGCGAAGTGATTGGAGCAATCCCAGCCTTTCTTCTGAGCAATTAGCTTATGCAGCGCGAGATGCAGCGATTCTACTGCGGTTACGCGAGGTGATAAAACCTAAGCTGACAAGTGCTCGTTTGGTGGAAACTGCCAAGCTGGAATTTGATTGTTTGGGGGCGATCGCCCAAATGGAACTGAATGGCATGCTGCTCGATCTTTCCCGCTGGGATTCCCTGCGCCAAGAGCTAGAACAACGAAGAGACCAGATGGCGGGTGCATTACGACAACAGTTTCAGCCAGCCTTGCTGAGTGCCCAACTCGATCTCTTGGGGAATGAAGTTTCTCTCAATTTGGATAGTCAGCCGCAGGTGTTAGAGGCACTACAGCAAATGGGTGTGCCAGTGGAAAACACCAGCAAACTCTCTCTGATTCCGCTGGCAGAAGAGCATCCGCCCGTCAGAGCTTTGCTGGACTACCGCAAAGCAGCAAAATCAGTTCAGGCGTTTGCTAGTAGCCTGCCTAAACACGTCCACCTCATCACCGGGCGAATTCATCCAGATTATCAACAGATGGGGGCTGCTACTGGACGCATGTCTTGTCGCAACCCCAACCTGCAACAGATTCCCAGAGACAAAATCTTTCGTGGTTGCTTTATTCCGGCTCCAGGCTATCGTTTAGTCGTGGCAGACTACTCTCAAATTGAGTTGCGGGTGGCAGCGGAACTGAGTGGCGATCGCCGCATGATTGAGGCATACCAGAATGATGAAGACCTGCACCGGCTCACGGCTGCTCTGATTGCTGATAAATCTCTGGATCAGGTCGAGAAATCAGAGCGGCAGGCAGCGAAAGCGGTCAACTTTGGGCTAATTTACGCGATGGGAGCAAAGGGTTTGGCAGAGTACGCCTATAACAACTATGGGGTACAGATGAGCTTAAAGCAGGCAGAAACCTTTCGTAAGCGATATTTTGAGGCGTATCAGGGGATTGCCCGCTGGCATGGGGCGATAAAGCGAAGGTTGCCCAGGGAGATGAGGACGATGGGCGATCGCCTTCGGTGCTGGAAAGATGAGCCGAAGTTAACAGAGTTGCTAAATACTCCAGTTCAGGGCACTGCCGCAGATATTACTAAGGCTGCTTTAGCGAAACTCCCGGTAGCATTGAAAGGAATAGGAGCCAGATTAATTGGCACCGTGCATGATGAAATCTTGCTGGAAGCTCCAGAAGATAAAGCTGAACAGGCTGCACAGATTCTTCAGCAAGTGATGGAGCAGGCTGGACAGAGTTACTTAAGAAAGGTGCCAGTGAAAGCGGAGGTGGCGATCGCTCTTAACTGGGCAGAGAAGTAAGGTTTCAAGAACCTGCTCTTGATTACTCAATGAGCGGCATAGGTACGGTGATTCCTGATTATGTTTCTGGCAATTCCTCATTCAGCAAACTGTCTAAATCTCGCATTCCTGGCAAAATCCGCAGAATTTCTAGACGTATTTCTTTGACGCGATAAACGACGACGTAAGCTGTTTTACCAATTTTGGGAGTTATCAGTTCTCTGGTACCAAAAACTCGTCCCGGTTTACCCAGGTTGGGCATTGAGGAAAGCCGCTTAATCAATTGCTTTAGCCGGGAAGCGACCGCTTTCGCTGCCTCTGGATCGTCTTCAGCGATGTAGGCACGAATAGCTGCTAAATCCTTTACTGCAAGCGAAAGAAATACTATGTGCATGGAGCAGGCTTTTCATCCTTTGTTCCCCAGGTATCCAACCACGCATCCACTGCTTCACCCTCTACCCATTCGGCTTCAGGACTGTCCGCCAACGCGATCGCTTCTTCAATCGTTTGAATTTGCCAAAGGTGTTGCTCAATGTAGAAGGAGATCGCCTCTGCTGCCAGCCAGGACTTACTACGCCGAGTACTCTGCGCTAAAGCATCCAGCTTGTCTTTTAATTCTGGAGCTAATCGAATGGTAAGGACTTCACTTTGAGCCATCAGTGTTCTCCAAATTTCCCCCATTCTAGCGTAGAGAATACAGTGTATACAATGTCTTCACTATGTGAGTTCACTAGCTGCGATCGCCCTCGCCACCCTCTCAAGCCATCAAACACGCCTTAAAAGGATTCGTCGGGTTCGTAATAGCGCCAGTTGTAGCGGCGCGATCGGCTGCCACTGTCCAACTTATCGATTGCCCCTGGATCACCATTCAAAAACTCGCCCAGATCTTCATACTGGCTGGGATGCCAGGAACTAGAAGTCGTGGTTTTTGGTTCATCAGGTAGCACCATACTTTCCCCAGGTTTCAGATGGGCAAAGCGCGGGTGACATTCATCTTGAGTCCTGTCATCTGGGGTCAGGAGTTCTTCGCTTTTATCATCGGGTTCTTGATCATATTCCTGAACCAGCAAACCGTTCTCCAGACGCTTAATGTGCCACGGCATCGTTATCCTCCTTGCTGTTCAATTCAAGAATAGCCACCTGGCTGATTTTGCCATGGCTGCTTTGTGTAAACGTCAAAAAACAGTCTAGCGCTTTCTAAGTTAGATGGTAGTACGTTTATATCATGAACCGTAGGTAATGGATCTGGCCACGCGGGTCATTGAGGGTTCCGGTCTCAGCATCCCGATTTTTGATGGGGCGCACAACAACGGCAAGGGACGGTATTTGTCGGAGCCGGAGATTATTAAAAACTCTTTGCTGGAACAGATGTTTGAGCCAGAGGAGTTGCAATCTCTGCTGCTCGTAAAAATTGACAATCGTAATCCTGATGCAAATCATCTGCGGGCGCGTAGTTTTGCCGATGGCACTTCGCGGCGGCTCACATTTAGTTCTGGCAACAGTTACTACTTTGCAGATGACGATTTGCGTAAGAACATCCGTCGATTGTTCGCAACAGAGCCGGATGCCGCTTGTCGGTATGGTTCTCTATTAGTGAGTAACTGCTACAAAGGGTCTGACACGTTGGAGAACCTGCGGGTCAAAATTGTGGATTTCAATGACCCGGAGTATTCCCACTACAAGACTGGAGATTGTCACGGTAAGATTTCGCCGCAACTTGCTCGTCAATTAGGGGGTGAGCAAAATTGCCCGTTTCAATTCCGATTTGCCTGGAGGAAGCAATGGGCAGAAGGAAGCGAGCAAAGCTGCCCTCGCGTCAGTTTCTTATCTAAGGGAACGCTACTGCCCGATGCCCGACTGACTGAGGCAGAGGGCTATGACATCATCATGGATCGATCGTCGATCAAGGGCATTAAAAAGGCCCGATTGGATGCGCTGATTCCCTGTGGAGATTATGAGTTTCCGCAAGCCGCCATGGGCAACCGGGGCAATGCCAGAGCCACCAGTTACGACAATAGCTGGCAATTTACCATCTGGTATTCCGAGGATGCAGTGCGGCAGGATTTGAAGCAGCCGACTGAGAAAAAAGCCAAAGTTTTGGCAGATTTACAGCGAAATCCTTTGGCACTGGCGCGGTACATCGTGCAGGAATACGACAAGGAACAACAACGGCGACAAGAGCGATCGGAAGAAGAATTTGAGGATGAGGATGGTAATGCCAACAGCCATGTGCAGGAATCTCGCTGGATTTCACTGCTAAGAAGCGACAAATATGGGCAATTGGTTGAAACGCCCAAGTTTTGGAAGTTTGCAACGGATTATGTGGCAGGTAGATGGCGAGATTTAGCGATTAAGAGCGGCTACAGTCATAGTTCTGGTATGGCAATGCCATCGGATGATTTACCGCGTGGCACGGTTTGTGTGCCTCATCTACCCGAAGGTGATGTGATTTTGACCCGCTACCCGATCGTTAACTCAGACAATATTCGTCTCTACCACAACAGCCACGACCCGGAACTCAAAAAAACTCGTAATGTCATCTGGATAAATCCCAAAGATGCGGAGGAATATCATCAGGCAGACTTCGATGGTGATCAACTCATGGTTAGCCCTGCCAGCCAGTTGCCTAATCTTGCCAAAGAAACGCTGCGAGCGGGCGAGCCAGGACGCTTTGAAGCGGTGAAACAACGCCCTAAGCTGGCTTATAGCGAAGTTGTCACCGATGAGGGTGGTTTGAAGTACCAGAATCTGGCTCAGATTGCGGCGGCGGCGAATCAGAACAAGGTGGGATTGGTGGCAACCAACATTGGGCGGGTGCAATCGTCGATGCCGGGGGAAGGGGAGAATGTCGAGCGGTTTGAGCGCCGTCAACGTAAACTGCTTAACCGTCTGTTTCAGGCACTTCAGGTCGAGGTCGATGCGCCCAAAAGTGCAGAGCGGTTGGAGGATATCAAGGAGATCGAAGGGGAGAATCTGCTTTCGGATGCAAAACGCTGGTCAGAATCTCATCCCAGTCACTTTTTTGACTTTAAGAAGGACGATCGCCTCTATCGCAGTTTTGCCATGCCTGCGGACGCTCCCGGTTCGATCAATGTTCTTGCCAGGGAGGTGGTCAATCCGTTGTGGGAGCCGACTCGGATTCGCAGCCGCGATCGCCATGAGTTCCGCTATCTATTTCCCAAAGATGATTTGTCTGTGGATGCGTTGGAGTGGGCAGAGGAACTGAAGACCCGGTTCCAGCAAGCCAGGGATGAGATTCAGGAACGGGTGGGAGAAGACCGGGATGCTTTCAATGAGGAATTGGGCAAGCTTTACGACAGTTATCGAGCCGAAATCAATGAATTGTTTCCGACTCCAAAGGAACGGTTTGAAGGAGCTGCGGCACTCTGGTATACCCAGCACACGCGCCCAGAAATGGATCGACATCGTCGGGATTGCCTGGCATTGGCAGAGCAGATGGATATCACCTTTGCCCTTCAGCATGGCTATGAAGTACCCAGTGAAGCGCTACCCAGAGATGCCTATGTGTTGAGTGTACCGTTTGGGTCGGATGCGATTCGGTGGAAGGAAACCCTGGAGCAAAAAGGCATTCAATTTGATGCGATGATTCATCCGCAGCTACCGATGATTGAGTTTGCGCTCAAAGATCTTCCGCCCCGTTTGGTTGAGAAGCTAGAGGCTAAGTTCGCTCAGAACGTCAATGATCTGGATACGCTTCATGTACCCGATGATTTGCGAATTATTCCTCCTGCTGATCACATCTGGGCAGAATCGCGGCAGGACTCAGGAGTAGGGGCACTGGCATACAACCTGTTTACAGAGGAAGTTTGTCAGCAGCTTCAGGCATTTCAGTTCGATGAGATTAAGGTTTTGGGCATCCGCCACAATGACTTTGCTAGGGAGAACTTTGCCAGTAAGCAATGGCGCAATCAAACTGTGAGCATTCAGGTAGGGGAGTTTGAACTGCCGGAATCGCATCCAGAGTACTACCGTTATAACGGCACCCCGATCGTCCAGATCGACGATAAGAACCTGGGCACCTTCTCACCGGATACCCCTAAGCTACCGATCGGGAGTTCTTTTGAAGCTAATCTACGTCCTGAAGGTTCCAGTGTGGTGCTGAAGTTGAACCCTGATTCCATTCAACTTCCTGAGCCAGTCCTCCCTAGTGCCGAAGCTGTTCAAAGTTCTGAACTGGATAGAGATCAATGGCGTAGGGAGATGTTTTCAGGACTGGTGACAGCCGTAGCCACAACCTATGAACAGCGGCGGTCAGGTGATTCTGAAATTGCTCAGTTTAAGATAGGTGACCAATGGACTGCCTACGTTCAACCCACAGGTGACTTTATTGTTCGGAATGAAGCGAGGCGCACGATTTGTCGAGGAAATCTGCATACGGGTGAGGAAACGGTGCCATTGTCAGAGGATTCTGCTGGTGAATTGGAGGGGATGTTGGTGGAGAGGGAGCGACCAATGCATTCTGATAGGAAGACAAGGAAGCTAGGATTGATTAGTAGAACAAGTACTGAATTAATTTAGACGGCTAAAGTTCTTCTTAGGAAGGAGAATAATCCTGTTTTGTCGGATCGCTTAACTCCTGTAAGCGATCGCGATCCAGTAATTCAATTTGTGAGCTATTCACGGCAATTAATCCTTCACTGCTGAGGTAATAAAAGGCTCTAGAGAGAGTTGCCGGAATGGTTCCCAGCGTCGAAGCCAGTTGACTTTTGGTTAGATCAAGTGTCACGACATTAGTGGGATGAGATCGCTTAGAAGACCCACCAGTGCCAGAATGGCTCAACTTGAGTAAGTAAGAGGCTAATCGTTGCGGTACATCCTTAAACGATAATTCTTCAATTACGCCCGTAAGATGTCGCAAGTGTTGCGAAAGACTGATCAGCATATTGATTGCAATGTCAGGATGCTGATGGAGTAAGTCTAGAAATGCCTTGCGGGGAAAAAAGATCAACTCTGTCGGTTCCAATGTGGCGGCTGAGGCGGGAAAGGGTTTTCCATCCAGGGCAGCAACTTCAGCAAAGTTCTCTCCAGACTCAAAAATATTGAGAATTTGTTCTTTGCCCGTGAGCGACACTTGAAAGACTTTTACACGTCCACTTTTAACAACAAAAAAGCCTGTGGCTTCGCTGCCCTGCTTAAACAGCAGTTCTCCCTTGCTGAGAGACTGTACCTGAGCAATCTGAACGATGGGAATCAGTTGTGACCTTGATAAACCCTGAAAAACCAGCGTTCCCTGCAACCAATTGCTTAGATCACGTTCGCTTGCCATCTCTTTATTACTTTTGGATCACAACTTTCACCCAATCTTGGAACTATTTTAAGTTTGGAGAATTGAGCGCCTGCTTGAAAAGCTGATTTTTGTGAGATTTGCATATAAAACTTTGATTTTGTTTAAACAAATTTAACACCATCCCAAAATTAAGAATCTTTCAAGAACTGTTTTGACTTAAGTCAAAGCCTTCTGAGGCTGGGTTCGCCTACTCTTGATGCGAGGCACTTAGATTGTGGGAGCAGATACATACAATCATGTCCTTAAGTTGATTCTGAGAATTATCGCATGAGCCTCGTTCTGTTCAATCCCATCCTCGTTGATAACCTACTGAAACGGCACTTATGGCAAATCCAACCTTTGATATTGCGGTGACGGCTCGTGAGCGCCCTCGGCAGTTCAGCCTTCCAGCATGGCTGGTGCTGATTTGCTTAGTCACTTTTACGGTTTTAATTTCGGCGGGTGCTGCCATTTATAAAAACGCCCCCCCCATTCCAGCAACGGTTGTATCGCCACAGCAAGAAATCATTCTGACCCAAGAAAACATTCAATCGGGGCAGGAAACCTATTTAGCAAGAGGTGGACAACACATTGGTAGTGTTTGGGGGCATGGGAGCTATTTGGCTCCCGACTGGACAGCGGATGTGTTGCATCGTTGGGGCTTGGCAACGGCTGGCGTGTTATACAACGGTGATTCAGGTTTTAATCAAAGCAATTTAGAAGCCTTATCAGAAGTCGATCGCGCTACTCTCCAGGCAAAAGTCAAGCATGAATTTAAGACCAATCGTTACGACGCTGATACTGGTTCGCTGACCTTAACTTCAGCACAAACTCAGGCACTCCAAAAGGTCTTTGATGAGTACCACACGTTGCTATCTCAAGGATCAGCCGTTCATTCCATTCCCAGTGGGTGGTTCACAGATGAGACGCAAATTCGGGATGTCACGGCTTTCTTTACCTGGACAGCCTGGGCTGCATCCGCAAATCGTCCCAATGCGCCGTTCTCGTACACAGCCAACTTTCCCCATGACGATCTGATTGGCAACCAGGCTCCTGGTCAGTTTTTAATTTGGTCGATTGTCTCGGTGATTGTGTTGATTGCCGCGATCGCCCTCTTTCTATTCGTGTATCTCACCCAGGAAGATGCCGAAGAGGTGCAACCCGTTGCGGCTCGTCCAGCGATTCGGATTGCGACTCCCAGCCAGAAGGTGACGACCCTATTTTTTGGGGTTGCCATGGCGTTGTTCTTTGTGCAAATCCTCATGGGTATGGTGACGGCGCACTATGCTGTCGAAGGCGATGGCTTTTATGGCGTGCCAATTCAACAGTATTTACCCTATGCTGCGTCGCGCACCTGGCATTTGCAACTGGCGGTCTTCTGGATTGCCACCTGTTGGCTAGCGGCAGGACTGTATTTTGGACCGCGCTTCGGCAAACATGAACCCAAGTTCCAAGCCTGGGGCAATGGTGCGTTGTTGGTCGCCTTGACCGTCGTTGTCGTTGGTTCCCTCATTGGTGCTTGGGCTGGGGTTCAAGGCTACCTGGGCGACAAGAGCTTCTGGTTTGGGCATCAGGGATACGAATATGTGGAACTGGGTCGTCTCTGGCAACTGCTGTTGATTGGCGGCATGGTCTTCTGGCTGTGGCTGATGTTTCGCGCTCTCAAACCCGCTCTAAAAGCTGAAGGCAGCAAAACTGGATTGAATCACTTTTTTCTCTACAGTGCCATTACCATTCCTTTGTTCTATGCGTCGGGATTGATGTACACCAACCATACGCCATTAAGTATTGCGGAGTATTGGCGCTGGTGGGTGGTGCATCTGTGGGTCGAAGGGTTCTTTGAGGTATTTGCAACCGTGGCGATCGCCTACCTGTGTAGTGAGCTTGGTTTCCTCAAGCGTTCCTCCGCCCTACGTGCCACCTATCTCACCACCATTCTTTATCTCGGTAGCGGTGTGATTGGCACGTTGCATCACCTGTACTTTGCCGGAACACCCGTATTTATCACCGCTATGGGGTCTGTTGCTTCAGCGCTAGAAGTGGTGCCGCTGACGCTGATTGGCTTTGAAGTGGTGAAGTCATTGAAGCTTTCCCAGGAAGCCCAAGGATTTTATCGGATGCCGCTCAAGTTCTTTATTGCCACCTGTTTCTGGAATCTAGCGGGCGCGGGTGTGTTTGGGTTCTTGATTAACCCACCCATCGTCCTCTACTACTCTCAAGGGTTGAACACCACGCCGATTCATGCCCACTCTGCTCTCTATGGCGTGTATGGTTCTCTGGCGATCGCCCTGATGCTGTTTGCGCTGCGAGAAATTACCCCCGATCGCGCCTGGGATGAGAAGAACCTCAACTTCTCCTTCTGGTGGATTAATACTGGACTGGTCGTGATGATGGTGTGCGGTTTGATTCCTAACGGCTTCTATCAACTGGTGCAATCAGTCAATCATGGCACTTGGTATGCCCGCAGTGCTGAGGTGATCAGTTCCCCCTGGATGCAGTGGACGGTGTGGCTCCGCATCCCCGGAGACATCATCTTCACGGTGGGAGCGATGATGCTGGTATATTGCGTCGGGCGAGCTGTGGTGGGCATTTTCCACCAACCAACCCAAGCTCAGCCGACCGATCATCTAATGGCAGAATCCTCCGTTCACTAAGTGGCTTAAATAGGTAGCTCGCTTTGCGATCGGGCTACCTGTCCTTCTCAACCGCATAGGTCTCCCGAATTGATTAAAAGGAGAAAAGTAGAATGACGATCATTCAAATCAATGACACAGTTGGCGCTATCGTCCGTGATCACCCCGCCCTCTCGCGTCTGTTTGAGCAAGTTCAGGTCGATTACTGCTGCGGTGGGCAAAAGACCCTAGCCGAGGCGTGTGCCAAGCGGGGAATTGATCCACAAACCTTCTTGACTGAGCTAGAAACCTGGGCGGCGACAACTCCCCCGCCAGAGGTGAACCTCACGGATCTCTCCTTGACGGAATTAGCCGATCACATCGAGCGCATCCATCATGCTTACCTCCACACCGAGCTGCCTCGGTTAGAAAAAATGGTGACCAAAGTGGCTGCCGTTCATGGCGACAAAGAACCCCGATTGGTTCAAGTCAAAGGCATTTTTCTGGCGCTGTCAGCAGAACTGAAAACCCACCTGATGAAAGAAGAACAAATCCTGTTTCCCATGATTCGGCAGTTAGAAGCCAGCGACACCCTGCCGACCTTCCACTGTGGCACCGTTGCCAATCCGATTCATCGCATGGAATTGGAACACGATGAAGCTGGGGAAGCCTTGCGCGAATTGCGGCAACTCACCGATGATTTCACTCCGCCAGAGTGGGCTTGCAATACCTATCGGGCGCTGCTCGATGCCTTGCACACCTTTGAGCAAGATATGCACCAGCACGTTCACAAGGAAAATAATGTGCTGTTTCCGCGTGCGATCGCCCTGGAACAACAAATAGCCTTTTAGCCAAACCTAAAATAGCCTCAAACTGCTTCGATCGTCACACCGTTGCAGCTTGAGGTTTCAACTCACAGACCTGCACCTCTCGGCGCGACACAATCCGCAACTCATGGGGATATCGTGGACGCGGATCATTCACTAACCAAATAGGAGGCACCAGCATGGCTTCGTAATAATCAATTTGATACAAAATCCCTGGTGCTGCTTTGAGTTCTACCGTAGTCCCTGGTAAGTACTCAAACATTTCATCCCAGTCAATGAGTGATTCGGTATTCTTCATGCTCACTCCGATCGCCTCAAAAACCGTCACTCCTAACTTGTGCAGAGTGGAGATCCTTCCTGTGCGACCTAACAATAGAAAGCGCTGCGATCTAAGATCATCTCCCCGTGATCTGGAACCCAGGCAACCCAGGTTGTGGGCGACTCCTGGCAAAGCAATTTCGCTTCATCAAAGGCATAGTCACTGAGGGTTTGGAGCAATCTAACCCAGGTATCCCGGTTGTAGGTGATGTGGCACACGGGGTTCCAACCAGCAGCGATCGCCCGTTCTAGTGGGGATGCTGGGGCATAATCTAAGGCTGTCTGAAGGGACATAGGCTTTCTCCAGCTCAAAGTCACTGAACTCACCAAGTTACTTTTTCCCAGTGAGATCGAGAAGAAGTAAGTCAAATGATTTCTGTATCTATTTTTACAGAATGGCTCAATATCTGCGAGACAGCCCAGAATAAATTAACAAATCCTGACATAGTTGATAATTAACATTCATCGGTAAACGCTTATGCTGTTCAAGCTTTTGGTGATTCTACATACTCTAGGAGCGACGGTTTGGACGGGTGGACATCTGGTGCTTGCTGTCACAGTGCTCCCTCAAGCCTTAAAAAACCGTGACCACGATCGCATCCATCAATTTGAAGAACACTTCGAGGGCTTTGGGCTACTGTCCCTCCTCTTACAAGTGATTACCGGGCTATGGCTTACCTGGACTTACTTTCCTGGTTTCCAGAACTTTTTAGCGTTCGACTCGTACCTGTCGCAATATATTGGAATGAAGTTGCTTGGCTTGCTGGGAACCTTAGCGCTGGCGATTCATGCCCGGTTCTTCATCATCCCCAACCTGACCAAAGAGAACCTCAATTCCCTGGCTTATCATATTGTTGGTGTAACTACCCTGGCCGTGTTGTTTGTTGTCATCGGAGCCGGAATTCGGTTGGGCGGACTGTCATAAAGGTAGTCCGCGACTTTAAGAAGCGGATCTTCCTTTCTAGCTATGCTTGATGCTGAAAAGTTGGATTATTGCCAATGGCACATCCCAACAGGTTCGCGTGTTTGTTTAGCCCTGCTGCAACTGGAAGATCTCGACATCATCCACCGATGGAAAAGTCAGATCGACGTTTCCTACTTGACATCTAAAGCCATTCAACACCCTTCTCTAGCAGACCGCCAACGACGGTTACAGGAGGGCGTTCTCTCAGTATTTGCGATCCGCCGCACCACCGACCATCAACTCATCGGCGAGATTAGCTTATACAACCTCAACCCGAAAAATCGATCGGTAGGGGTGGGCTACTTCACGGGGGTAGACTACCGCCGCCGAGGCTATACAAAAGAAGGGTTGTGGCTTTTGATCAATTACCTATTTCAAGTCGTAGGGCTGAACAAGGTCATGGCCGATACCGGCGCATTTAATGACGCCTCGATCGCGTTACTGCGATCGCTAGGGTTTCGGCAAGATGGTTGTCTGCGGCAGCACCAACTTCTGGATGGAGTTCTCCATGATCAACTCCTTTTCAGTGTGTTAGCCGAGGAATGGCAGGGAAAATAGGGATGAACACTGGCTTTAATCGACTGAGAGGGCAAATAAGTCGGACATTAATGATGAATGCGTTCAGCATTTTCGATAAAAGTAAGCATGGGGAGATTAGAACTAACTGCTGAAACCGATTCAGCCGAGAGCATAGTTCAAGTTGAAAATATTTATGCAATTAAGACATTAAGATGATGTAATTTTTGCATAATTCATGTTTCTAAATCTTCAGATTTTTGCCAGCCTAAGGATACCTCCAGAGCGGTGAACAGTATGGATGATAAAACACAGAAAATTATGGCAATCCAGAAAGCTAAACCTTCAGGCGGTACAATTACTTCGGACAATTTTGAGCTTTGGGCATTTGCTGTGAGACAGCAAATGCTGAATTGTCTGAAAAAACGAACCAGGCAATAGCAGGGCATTTTGAACGGCTCAAGTCACAGATCGCGCAGGCCATCTAGTTTATGACACCTTCTCAACCCAACCTCTCACAACCTGCTGCTGCCCAGTCTGAAAAGGCTGTTTCCCGTGCCCCAGACTGGTATCACCCGATATTCTCGCCAGAGCATGGGGTTTATGTCATGTTATCTGTGTCCTTCCTGACGGGTGCCGCTGCTGCCCAGCAATGGACTTGGGCAACGACCCTGGCACTCATCTGTGCCTTTGCAGGGTTTCAAGCTGAGCATCCCTTGACGCTCCAGATTAAGCAGCGCCGCAGTTGGAAACCTCGGTTTCTGATTTGGGGTGGTTTTTATGGTGGCATTGCCTTCGGCACTGCGGTTTACCTATCTCTGCAAACGCCCCTGTTACTTTGGTTGTACCTGGGGGCGATCGTGGCTCTTGTCATTGATGCAGTTTCGGTCTTCTATCGGCAACAAAAATCATTTGCCAACGAACTCCTCACCTTTGCGGCTGTTTGTTTGGCGGCACCGGTCGCCTATGTTTCTGTAACGGGAACCTGGACGCTATCTGTGTTGGGGTTGTGGCTCCTCAATACGCTGTTTTTTAGTAGTTCCATTTTTACCGTCAAACTGCGTAAGCCCAGAACTGCATCACTCGTACCAGGGTTGATTTATCATGCGATCTCCACTGGGATCATCATCGGACTCTGGTTCATTGGCTGGCTGGCACCGATTACAGCAATTGGGTTTGGGGTCGCGCTGCTCAAACTGGGCTTGATTCTCATAGGGCAGGACTGGTATCGCACTACTCCGATTCAAAATGTTGCCATCCTAGAAACCACGTCTGCCCTGATATTTTTGTTGATTGTGGCACTCTCACTTCTCCCGGCTCGTCTTGCTTAGCTGGACTGCAAGCTGGTGAGGGAAGGGAGCATTCCTAACTTGTCTAAAGCCTGAGCGATCGCTTCGGTGCGGCTTTGCACACCTAACTTGTGATAAATACTCTCCAGATGTTTGCGGATGGTGCTGGGGTGAACATCAAGATGTTTAGCGATCGCTTGATTCGCTTCTCCTCGCATCACCCAAAATAACACTTCGGTTTCGCGGGAACTTAAGCCTAATAGCTCTAGTACTGGCAGGAGTGAGAGTGTGTGTTCTTCCAGTAATAAGAGATAACGTCCTTGTAGCGATTCAACAACTAACTGAATCACCAATTGTTTATCATTCTGCTCAATGCGTAAGGGTAAAAAGGATGTGGTTTGATTTGATGTTTGAGTTGAAGCGACTTGATATCTGATCCAAGCCCAAAGTGAAGTAGGAACTTGACTTCGTTCTAGTGTTTTACCGAAGTAGGATTCTAAGTATTGGTTAGCTTGTGGAGTGATCCATTCAATTTGTCCAGAAGTGTCTAAAATGATTAACCCGATATGAGTCAATAATTGTTGCAATTGGATTAAACGTTGCTGCACTTGTTGATAGCGTTGAGCATTGCAATAAGCTTGAAACAGATGGGGACGCAGGAGATTGAGCAGGAGACGATCGCGCTCGGTGAAGTTGCGTTGGCTGCGATTCAGGGCAATTCCAGCCATAGACAAATCTGCTTGCAAATACTCATTCCAGTTCTGAGGGGAGATTGGCGGTAGAAACATCACCATCTGATCCTCACAGCCTACAACCCCCAAATATTGCTGATACAACCCCTCTAAGTGATGGAACTGCCTAGAAGTCATAAAATCTGAGATTTTATAGGCTCCGGTGAATGTGAGTGGCATGTTCTGGACGATGGGGTGTTCTCCCCAGTGACTTCTCACGACTTGATCCATTTCCGGCGTAAAACCAGGATGATCAGGCAAAAACGCACGAGACACTTCATGCGATCGCGCATTCGTCATGTGAAACTCTGGCACATCACTGGGCACCAACCGATTGACAATCTCCAGGGCTTTCACACCAAAAGAACTCAGGTCATGCAGGGCATAGAGATCTTGAATAGCATGCAAAAGCTGCTGAGTATCTTGCGATGTCAGAGTTTCCATAGAATGCAGCACCTAATGGTGGGGATACTGTAATTAACTCGCAATCAAACCAAAAACTCCAGACATTGTAACGAACCTTTCATATATACCTGGGTCAAAGATCGAATTGACCCGGCAGCGCCAAACGGTTATCCCTTAAATCAGGCATTATTTTCCAGGTTTCAGAAGGCAATGAATCTGACTGGTCAAGAAATAAACCATTAGTAGTTGCCAGATCCCTCTTAAAATGGGCAATCGCCGCTTTTCAATTTCCCCTTGCTTCTCCCGGCAAAATACCTATGGACAAGCTATCCCCTGCATTCCAGCATCCGACCTCGTCGTATCAGGAAAATCGACAGAACAGTACTACTGCGACGGCGGACAATAATTATTTTGTGACTCCCCCGGCTGTGTCGCTGCCCAAAGGTGGGGGGGCTATTAAAGGAATGGGGGAGAAATTTGCTGCTAATCCGGTCACAGGTACGGGTTCCATGTCAGTCCCAATCGCCACTAGCCCTGGTCGTTCTGGATTTGGCCCACAGATCTCCCTATCCTATGACTCTGGATCTGGTAATGGTACCTTCGGCTTTGGCTGGAGTTTGTCCCTACCCTCAATGACCCGTAAAACGGATAAGGGGCTACCGCGCTATGACGATGCCACTGAATCGGATGTCTTTATCCTATCGGGGGCTGAAGATCTAGTACCTGTTCTGGTTCAGAATGCTGAGGGGAGGTGGCACTCAGAAAGTCTTCCTGATCGCACGGTGAATGGCAAGACCTATGCCATCAAACGCTATCGACCCCGGATTGAGGGACTGTTTGCTCGCATCGAACGGTGGACTAATATTGCTGATGCCACTGATGTCCATTGGTGCTCCATCTCGAAAGACAATATCCTGACGCTCTACGGTCAGGATGCAAACTCTCGCATTGTTGATCCAGAGGATCCGCGCCGCATCTTTAGTTGGCTAATTTGCGAGACTCGCGATGATAAGGGCAATGCGATTCTCTACACCTATAAGCTAGAGGACGGGATGGGAGTGGATCTGGGCCTTGCCCATGAGCGGAACCGAGGTGATCGCACTGACCCACGACGCACTGCCAACCGCTACCTCAAGCGCATCCGCTACGGCAATCGCATATCTCTACTGGATGCTAATGGGCACAGACCCCACTTCTTGGCCCAGTCTGCAATCGACAGTGCGGGTTGGATGTTTGAGGTGGTGTTCGACTACGGCGAACATGATGCGAAGGCACCAACCTTTGGAGATTTGGGAGACTGGGACTATCGCCATGACCCCTTTTCAAGTTACCGTGCGGGTTTTGAAGTGCGTACTACTCGTCTGTGTCAGCGGGTATTGATGTTTCATCACATTCCTGATTTGCCAAACGGGACAAAGGGCTATGACGGCTTAGTGCGATCGACGGACTTCACCTATGCCTATGAGAAAAATCCTCAGGATGTTCGCAATCCCGTCTATTCGTTCTTGGTGTCCGTCACTCAATCCGGGTATCAGCGGGATGGTAAAGGGGGCTACTTGCAAAAATCCCTGCCTCCTCTGGAATTTACCTACAGTCAGCCAGACATTGATGAAACAGTGCGGCAGGTCGATCGCGCCAGCCTAGAAAACTTACCCGAAGGCTTGGATGGCAGTCGCTACCAGTGGGTAGATTTGGACGGAGAGGGACTGTCGGGAATTCTGACGGAACAGGGGAATGGGTGGTTTTACAAGCGGAATCTTAGCCCGATTAATGAGGTTCAAGCGGGTGGAAAGCAACAGGTTGAGGCGAAGTTTGCGGCGGTTCAACGGGTCGCGAGTAAACCTGCAAGTGGGCTGGGGGATGGGGCACAGTTTCTCGACTTGGCGGGGGATGGGCAACCGGATTTGGTGACGTTACGAGGAGCTGTACCTGGATTTTACGAACGGACATCGGATCAGGAGTGGAAAAATTTTGTGCCGTTGAAGTCTTTCCCCAGGCTGGATTGGGAGGATCCGAACCTTAAATTCATTGATCTGAATGGGGATGGGCACAGCGATATTTTGATCACAGAAGACCATTGTTTTGTCTGGTATCCTTCTCTGGCGGAAGATGGGTTTGGTCCAGCACAGCGGGTCTATCAGCCTTGGGACGAAGAAAAGGGACCGCGTGTGGTGTTTGCTGATCGGACTCAGGCGATTCATCTGGCGGATATGTCAGGGGATGGGCTGACGGATATTGTGCGAATTGATCATAGGGAGGTGTGCTACTGGCCAAATTTAGGCTATGGGCGCTTTGGGGCGAAGGTGACGACGGATCACCCACCCCGATTTGACTGCCGCGAAATCTTTGATCCGCGTCGGATTGTGTTGGCGGATATTGATGGGTCGGGGACGACGGATATTCTGTATCTCTGTGCTGAAGGGGTACAGGTTTATTTCAATCAATCGGGAAATAGCTGGTCGGCAAAGCGAGTGCTGAGATCGTTCCCGAAGATCGATGGCGTGGCGGCGGTGACGGCGATCGATCTGTTGGGCAATGGCACGGCTTGTTTGGTGTGGTCATCTGCCTTGCCAGGAAATGCGCGTCGGGAAATGCGCTACCTGGATCTGATGGGAAGCCAGAAGCCGCACCTATTGGTGAAGATGGTGAATAATTTGGGGGCAGAAACGACGGTACAGTATGCGCCTTCGACGAAGTTTTATTTGCAAGACCAATTGGCTGGAAAGCCCTGGATTACGAAACTGCCGTTTCCGGTGCATGTGGTGGAAAAAGTCACCGTTCGTGATACGTGGCGGAAGACTTCATTTTCGAGTACTTACAGCTATCACCACGGTTATTTTGATGGTTTTGAGCGAGAGTTTCGGGGTTTTGGGCGGGTTGAGCAATTCGATGTAGAGTCCTATGGTGAGTTTGCCAATGGTAATTCTGCTAGCCCCTATATCACGCTTGATAAGACGCTTTATCAGCCGCCAATTAAAACGGTGACGTGGCATCACACGGGGGCGCTCCTTGAAAATCAACGCATCCTGGCGCAGTTTGAGCACGAGTATTTCCCCCGCTGGTTCGAGGATCTGAAACCGGGTGTTGTCAATGTGCTGGGCACTTTTCAGGAGAATGACTTACCAGAACCTGACCTGGTTGCTCAAGATCTGGACACCGAAGAATGGCGGGAAGCTTTACGCGCTTGCAAAGGCATGATGCTGCGCCAGGAGGTGTATGAGCTGGATGTGGATGCGTTAGAGCAGGGCAAACATCGCCCGGTGAAATTGTTCTCGACTGCCTATCACAATTGCCATATTCAGCGGCTACAGGGGAGAGGGAGCAATCCCCATGCGGTTTTCCTGGTGACTGAAAGCGAGGCAATTACTTACCACTATGAGCTAGATCTGACCTCAGATCATCTGACTCCTGATCCTCGGATTGCCCACACGTTGAATCTAAAAAGTGACGAATACGGTAATATTTTGCAATCCGTGGCAGTAGTGTATCCCCGCTTGGGGCAATTTCAAGATCCTACGCTCCCAGCTAATTCCCTAAACCTGATTCGCCAAGTCCAACGGGAAACCCATCTGGCTTACACGGAGACTCGCTATACCCAGGATGTTGACACAGCTGAAAGCTATCGTTTGCGCGTTCCCTGTGAAGTTCTGACTTATGAACTGACGGGGATTAGCCCAGAAGATGCGAGCGATCGCTCCAGTCCTGACCCGCGCGATAATCGTTACTTTGACCTGGATGAACTCCGCCGTTTCCGTCTGAGTCTGGTGTATCAATCTACAGGTGAAGTGGTGCAGGACATTGCTTACCACCAGCTACCGAACCGGACAACTCCACAGAAGCGTTTAGTCGAGCACGCTCGGACGCTCTTCTTTAAAGATGATGGGTTGGTACTCAGTGATCCGCTACCTTTGGGGCAGTTGGGGCGGTTGGGGTTGGTCTACGAAAACTACAAGTTGGCGCTGACGGAAGATCTGCTGGGTGCGGTCTTTGGGGCGAAGTTGGGGACAGAGGAGCGGAGCAAGTTATCGAATGCTCGGGTCAGCGGTTATCTCAGTGGTGCATCGTTGGCGACTCGCTTTCCAGGCATCGATACCACGGGGCAGTATTGGGTGCGATCAGGGATTGCGGGGTTTGAGCCGGATGCGGCGCAGCATTTCTACTTACCAGAACGCTATACCGATCCTTTTGGCAATATTACGACGCTGAAATACGACCTGCGTGACCTGTATGTGGAATCCAGTACTGACATGCTGGGGAACACAACCCGCATCACGGAATTTGACTTTCGGGTGATGGCTCCACGGGAAATGCAGGACATCAATCACAATCTCTCGGAGGTCTACTTTGATGCCTTAGGATTGCCTACGGCGATGGTGGTGAAGGGCAAGGGAACTGAGGGAGACAATCTGACGGGATTTAATGATGCCCTGGCGAATCCGGCATTAAACGAGTTAACAGCGTTCTTTAATGGGGCTACCTATGATGCAGCTCAGGCGCGGCGCTGGTTGGGCAATGCCACAGCTCGTCATGTTTACTATTTTGGCGAGACCCGCGATGCCGATGGTTCAATTACCTGGGGCACTCATCCTGCCTGTGCTTGCGGGATTGTGCGGGAGCAGCATCTGAGCCAGCTTGCCCCAGGGGAACAAAGCCCGCTGCAAGCCAGTTTTGAGTACTCTGACGGCATGGGTAGTGTGGTGGTGAAGAAGGTGCAGGCGGAGCCGGAGGCGGCGGGGCAACCGCTGCGCTGGGTGGCGAATGGCAAGACCATCCTCAACAACAAGGGTAAGCCGGTCAAACAGTATGAACCCTATTTCAGTTCCGTGGGGCATCGGTTTGAGGAACCGAAAGAAGAAGGAGTGACACCGGTCATCTATTACGATGCGGTGGGTCGGACAGTGCGTACCGAGTTGCCCGATGGTTCCTACAGCCGTGTGGAGTTTTCGCCCTGGCAGGTCGCGACGTATGACCCAAACGATACGGTGATGGAAGCGGGTAATGTCTGGTTTGCAACCAAGACAGCAGCCACGGCAACACCCGCAGAAAAGCGGGCTGCACGACTGGCTGCTGAACATGCCAATACGCCTGCCCTAACCATCCTCGACAGCCTGGGACGCGAGGTGATTGCCATTGCCCACAACCGAGTCAAGGATGCTGCGGGTGCCTTGAAGGATGAGAAGTACCTGACCTTTACGAAACTGGATGCCGAGGGGAAGCCGCTGTGGATTCGGGATGCACGGGGCAATCTGGTCATGCAGTATGTGTTTCCCTTCGCGGGCGATCATCGTCAGGAGCCAGTTCAGTTTGTCCCAACCTACGATATTGCCGGAAATTTGCTGTTTCAGCACAGTATGGATGCGGGCGATCGCTGGATGTTGAATGACGCTGCCGGAAAGCCGATGCTAGCCTGGGACAATCGCGGTCATCGATTCCATACGGCTTATGATGCACTCCATCGCCCGATCGCGGCTTTTGTGACAGGAGCCGACCTGGCGAATCGCGATCGTACAATTCAGTTTGAAAAAATTATTTATGGTGACACCCCGGATAATGGGTTGGCGAATACGCCTGAGCAGGATCAAACTCGGAATCTGAACCTTCGCGGGAAACCTTATCAACATTATGATACCGCTGGGCTGGTGACTCATTTAGGACGTAATCCAGCTACGGGAAAAGAGGAAGCGTTTGACTTCAAAGGTAATTTGTTACGCAGTACTCGCCAACTGATTCAAGACTATCAGCAAACCCCTGATTGGTCGCAGACTCCGATACTAGAAACAGAGGTGTTTAGCAGCAGTACCCGTTACGATGCGCTGAATCGTCCCATGCAAATTACCACACCAGATAACAGTGTGATGATGCCGATCTTTAATGAGGCGAATTTACTGAATCAGGTGAAGGTGAAACTGCGAGGAGCGCAGACAGAAACACTCTTTGTTAAAAATATTGACTACAACGCGAAGGGACAACGAATTCTGCTTGAGTACAGCGTTGGCGATCCAAATGTTGCGGCAAATGGGGTGCAAACTGCCTACGTCTATGAGCGAGAAACATTTCGACTGAAAACCTTAAGAACCACTCGCAAAACCGATAACACTCTCCTCCAGGGCTTGAGCTACACCTACGATCCCGTGGGGAATATCACCGAAATCAGTGATGATTCCCAGGCAATCATTTTTCACAACGGCGAACGAGTGGAACCGATGAGTCAATATGTCTACGATGCCCTCTACCGCTTGACCCAGGCAACGGGCAGGGAACATATCGGACAAACGGCGAACAACCGCCCAACAGATCGCCCGGAATTGAAGCCCCACTATGACTTCAACGACTCAACCCGCTGTAATCTCACTCATCCCAATGATTTGCAGGGAATGCGGCACTATACCCAGCAGTATGAGTATGATCCGGTGGGTAATATTTTGGCGATGTTGCACCGTGCCACAGGTGGCGATTGGACGCGGCGCTATGACTACGCAGCAGACAGTAATCGGTTGCGGACGACTACTATTCCCAGTGATGGCAATGACAATCCAATAAACATTAAAAACATCGCAACGCGCTACCATTACGACGAGCATGGCAATATGACGCAGATGCCCCATCTACCGTTGATGCGGTGGGACTTTAAGGATCAGCTTCGGGCAACGTCGCGACAGGTTCGCAATGATGGTGGCACACCCGAAATCACCTCTTTCGTTTACGATGCCAGCGGTGAGCGGGTTCGCAAAGTGACGGAACGGCAAGCCAATGTAGGGGGAACTCCCAAGCGCAAGTCAGAACGCATTTACCTGGGTGGATTTGAAATTTACCGCGAATACAACGGCGATGGCACAACGGTGACGCTGGAGCGAGAAACGCTGCACGTTATGGATGACCAGCGACGGGTGGCTCTGGTGGAAACTAAAATTCTGGATACCGCAAACCCAGCGGCTGCCTCCAACCCCATCACTCGCTATCAACTGGATAACCATTTGGGATCTGCCAGTCTGGAACTGAACCAGGATGGGAATGTGCTTTCCTATGAGGAATACCATCCCTACGGTACGACTGCGTATCAGGCAAAGAGCAGTGTGGCAGAGGTGAGTTTGAAGCGGTATCGGTATACCGGGAAGGAGCGGGATGAGGAGACGGGGCTTTCCTATCACGGGGCGCGGTATTATGTGCCGTGGTTGGGGAGATGGGCGAGCTGCGATCCGATTGGAGTTGGCGATGGATTGAATATTTATCAATATGGTCAAAATAATCCAATACTTTACTCTGATCCTAGAGGAACAGATTGCCTAACAATGCTTGGATATGATTCTGAAAACCGTGTTGCAAATCCAACTGTATGTACAAATGATCCTTATAAAGGCGGCAGTGTACCAGAAGCTAGCTTGACTGGTCCAAGTTCAATTAAGCCTAAATCTTCACCTGCACCCGCCGCCAAGCCTACTTCTAAGCCAACACCAAAAGCTACTCCGCCACAATCCAAAATGTCTGATGCCGAGAGTATGCAGAATTTGAAAGCAAAGGCAGAACAGTTTCAGCTCAAATTGACTTATCCGAAGCCATTAAGGCAGGCAATGGGGGTGGGTCAACTAGTTAGCGGGAGCCTTGAGGCTGGATCTGGTCTCCTTGCTTCTGAAACTGGTGTAGGCGCTTTTCTCTATTTACATGGTATTGATAATGCTTCATCAGGATTAGTCACTGCGTTAACAGGAGAGGCATCTCCAACTTATACCTTTCAACTTGGTAGCGGGGCAGCAAAAGCGGCTGGGGCTGACCCAAAGTTAGCTGATGCAGTTGGGCAGTCTACAGATCTCATAGGGAATGCAGCGTCAATGGGACTTTCATTGAAGGTGCCTAATATGAGTATGGCAACTCTGGAAAGTAAAGCAGGTATAGGTTCCGGGTTAGAACTGACTTTAGGAGCAGAAAATAATGTCAGCTTAGTTAAACAGACGCTTGAGCAAGCGAATTATTTGAAAGGCGGCGGTGCCCAAGGCGAAGGAGCAATTGTAAAACGCAATCAAGTATTAGGTTCGGTGGAATACAATCCAACTGGACAACGTTTCTTTGGAAGAAATACTAAACTACCTGCTACTAAGGTACACCCTGCTTTGACTACAGAACATCAAGCTATAAGTAAGCTTGTTGCAGAGGATAGGGCCTATGCCCATTATGGACCTCCTGGCGCACATGCAGAATTCAATGCTCTCAACAGAGCATATTGGGCAATAGACCCATCGGGGGCAGTACTTACATCGGCAGACTTATCCTCATTTAACATGACATCCGTTTGGCTAGGCAAGGACGGTCCATATGTCATGCCAAGATGCCCAATTTGTTGGTTTATGACTCCTAATGTTAATTATCTCGGTCCTATTGGTCCAAGATAGTGCGATCGCCCGATCGTATCGGCTGGGTTGAGGATACGAAACACAGTCAGCATCAGGATTTGCAGAATTTAAGGATTAACAGGATTAAGAAACAAAATCGGAGGAAAACAATAAATGCTGGCAGCTAAAATAATCCTGAAAATCCTCCAATCCTCTTAATCCTGATACAGACAATGATCGGCAACGAACTCACCTACAAAACAGAGCAGGATTTTCAGGATTTAAGGATTAATAGGATTAAGAAACAAAATTGGGGAGGAGCAATAAATGCTGGCAAATAAAATAATTCTGGAAATTCTACAATCCCGTAAATCCTGATGCAGACAATTATGAATGTTGGCAACGAACTCACCTACAAGATCATCGGATGCGCCATGAAAGTACATCGAACAATGGGACCCGGATTTCAAGAAGTCATTTACCAGCGTTGCCTCGCCATTGAGCTAGAACGCGCAGGACTCGCCTTCGCCCGCGAACAAGAACAACCCGTCTACTACGACGGCATCCAGGTTGGCACCCGCCGCGCCGATTTCGTCGTGGAAAATAAAGTGGTAGTGGAGCTAAAAGCCGTCGTACAACTCGAAGATGTACACCTCGCCCAAGCCAAAAATTACACCGTCGCCTACAACTTTCCCCTAGGGCTGTTGATTAACTTTGGTAACAAAAGCCTGGAACACAAACTGATATTTAATAATCGTCCGCATCAGGATTTGCAGGATTAGAGAATTAGTAGGATTAAGTACACAAGCATTGATGCAAAATTCTGAATTCTGAGAATTCTAAAAATCCTCAAATCCTAAAAATCCTGATCAATGATTAATTTTTAACCCATTAACCGTATTACCCTATTGAACTACCACATCTAACTGAGGGATATCATCATGGTAGACATTCGGATTAACACCAACGGACTCACTCCGTCCCAGTTCTTCCTCCCCGAACTCACAACTGAAATCCTTGAAGGAGCCAATGAACTCTCCCTCCAGTTAGAACCCCGTGAATACACCTTTCAGATTCCGCAACATCTGGGTCTCGCCGCCAGCTTCAAATTCCAAATCACCCCCAATGGACTGATTGACTACGATCCGATCCATACATTTCTCCGTGGACGTGGCACCACAACCCTGACTGTGCAGGGCTTCCCCATCACTTTTGCCTTCGACGCAAGATCTCCCCTGTCCCACGATCTGATGCTCAATGGGGCTAAGGATGTTATCCTCTCCCGCACGCAAACCCACCACTCATTAAACCTCATCCCCGGTACAGGCTATAGTTTTCGAGCCACGCCAGACACAATTGCTGACTTCTCGTTTCACGTAGACCCCAACGGCGAAGTTAAGATCGCTGAACAGTACAAAGATTTTGCCAAAACGGACGGAAACACCCTGACCATCTCTGGCTATTCCATCACGATCGATGGACGTGCCTTGTCCCATGATCTCAGGATGTATCTGGTGGGCAATGATGCCATTCTGCCCCACACTCAGCCCCATCCATTAACCCTCATTCCAACCGCAGGCTATACATTTTGGTCAAACTTTAGGACACTCATGGATTTCCGATTTGACCTGAGCATCAGCGGGGAGATTCTCCTCAACCAACCTTACAGAGACTTGGCCACAGTCCAAGAACGAACCTTGACGCTCCGGGGCCATCGCATCACCCTTGACGCCCAAGCCTTCTCCTATGATCTGCAATTGTCTGTCGTCGGCGATCGCAATACCTTACCCCGAGGTCAACGCCATGAGTTAACCCTGATGCCTTCAGCTAGATATTCATTTGAACCCACCCTTGGCGTTCCTGCAAATTTTGAGTTTGATCTCGATGTCAGTGGACAGATCGCGATCAATTCCCGCTACAAAGACTTTGCCGTGGCTCAGGAGCGATCGCTCCTCCTCAGGCATCTTGTCCAAGAAGTTGAAGAATCTTTGCGTACCGTCAGTGGACGCATCTCCCTCGATAATGGTCAGCCCTTGAAAAATATGATTGTCCGCGCCTTTCATGAAGGTGAGCAGGCAACCGTGCGGTTGGGCGAAGATAGTTCTGATGCGGAAGGACGCTACACCATCCGGTATGAGCCATTGCCCGGAATCACCCGCCTAATTTTACGTGTGATCGTCAGTGATGCCCAACGCAATGAATTGAAATCTTCCGATCGGATACAAACAGATCAGCCCCTCACGATTGTGAACTTGATCGTGCCCCAGTTGCGAGCCGTCACCTATCAAGTAACGGGAAAAGTGAGCAGTCCGGTGAGTGCTGGAGTGGAGGGTTTGCGCGTTCTCGTTGTGGATAAGGCCGTCGGAGAAGATGTCACACTGGTCGCAACGACTACTCAGTCCGATGGTGCCTATCAAGCGACCTTTCCAGATACTCTTATCCGCCAACGGGGTAAAACCCAGCCTGACTTGCAAGTGCGCGTTTTTCAGGGCGATCGCTTCTTGGCCGCATCGGAAGTTCGCTACAATGCCTCCCCGTCAGAGACCCTGAATGTGTTTTTAGATCACGTTCCGCCCTCTGCGCTTCAGTCGGAATATGAGATATTGCTCCATAGTCTGGCCCCCCACTTTCAGGGACATCTCCGCGATCTTCAGGAAACAGACACTCGCCATGATATTACCTATCTCGCCAATAAAACCGGATGGGATGCTCGTGCGGTAGCGATCGCAGCCCTGGCGGATGAATTCAGTACTCGGAGCCAGATTCAGCCTGCCTTTTTCTATGCGCTGTTTCGCGCTGGATTGTCTGCCAACAATGATGCGGTTTACCAAATCGATGCCAAAACAGTCGAAAGAATCTGGAAGCAAAGTATTCAGCAAGGCGTGATTCCAGCAACGTTAGAAGCTGAAGTCCCCCAGGCTATACAGCGATTCCAAGAACTATTTGTGCAGCGATCGTTGGACGCACCAGCTATCACGGGAGTTTCTTCTCTCAAAGAGATGTTAAGCAGTGCCCATATACATGATGAGGATCATCAAAAGGAATTTGTCACGCTGTATGCCCAGCATCAAGATAATCTGTCTGAATTTTGGAAAGCCATCCGAACTAATCAGAATTTAGCGCCAGTTGCCCAGCGGTTACAAATCGACGGACAGTTAGCCTATTTGACGCTGAACAATGCGCCTCTGATCCAAAAGCTACACACTCAGGTGGGCAATCCCAACGAACTCACCACTCCCCTCAGCCTGATTGAGCATGGCTACTACCAAGCAGAACCCTGGGAAACGATCGTCGAAGGAGGTGCTATTCCAACCGAGATTCCAGGCCAGGGAGACGAGCAGAAAAAACAATATGCTGAGTTAATGGCTGCCCATTTGCGACTCAGCTACCCAACAGCCGTCGTCGCTCAAATGGTGAGAACGGATGAAACCCCGCTGCAAAATCCCCTGAGGAAGGATGACGTGAGTCACTTACTCATGACTCACCAGGGTCAATTTGAAATTGGGATGCAACCCATCGAACAGTTCGCTCTCCAAAACAATCTGCAAATTGCGCCGGACGTGATCCAGGAAGTGACCCGAATTCAGCGGGCCCATCAAATCACTTCGAGCGATCGCGCCATGAATATTTTGCTAAACCATGATCTGGACTCAGCCTATAAGGTTGTTCAATACAGTCAAGCCGACTTTGTTCAGCAATTTAAGGATGAATTAGGAGGCGAAGCCAAAGCGATTTTAGTCCATGCGAAAGCACAGCAAGTGCATAACACGGTTTTGAATATTGCCGTGTCCTATTTAACCGGACGCAATGCGATTGCGATTGGCTCTAATCCTGAGGCCCGGATTATTGATACGCCCTACCTGTCGCAACCGGCAATTGCGGCGGCCAACGCGACGGATGTGATTGCCTATCCCACCTTAGAAAAACTATTCGGTGAGATGGACTATTGCGCGTGTGACCATTGCCGATCGATTTTGAGTCCAGCCGCCTATTTAGTGAATCTGCTTCAGTTTTGCGATCGCCCCCCCGAAAAAGAACAGGCCAATAATCAAAATAGCCAAAACCCACAAACGGTTCTCCTCCGTCGTCGCCCTGATATTGAGCACCTCCCGCTCACCTGTGAAAACACCAACACGCCACTACCCTATATTGATATTGTCAACGAAACCCTGGAGTATTTCATCACCCATAATCTCAATCTGGCCAACTATACAGGTCACGACATCAAGGGAGATGTCACATCAGAAGAACTGTTAGCCAGCCCTCAATTTGTCAGCGCAACCGCGTATCAAATCCTGGCCGGAAATTCACTACAAGACGGCCCACTCCCACTCTTGCCCCCAATGCCGCCCTTACCGTTCCATCAACCGTTGGAATACCTGCGTCGGTATTTCAATCAATTTGAAATACCCTTACCGACGGTCATGCAGGCACTGCGTAAAACGGATAATTTGGAGCCTGTTGATCCAACCACCTATGGTTGGCGAGATATTTTGATGGAAGAACTGCACCTTTCTCACCCTGAGTATGCACGCTTGAGCGATCGCACCCTCTCCCTCTATACGCTTTATGGCTATCATCCAGACACCCCAGAAGCTGAGATTCTCTCCACTCTAGCAAACGTGAAAGCCTTCACACGACGGGTTGGAATTTCCTATGAAGAGATTATCGAAATTATCCAAACGCGCTTTGTTAATCCTAACGCCCATTTAATTCCCAAATTAGAGCGGTTATACATGACGTCTACGACCTTAAAAGCCTTTAAAGAGGGTTTGATTTCAGATGATGAGTTTGACAAACTCCTCCCAACGGGATTGGATGCCAATCAATACGGAGGAGACATCAAGGCATGGGTCAGAAATGATCAGAACTATGCCAAAATCATGGGCTTAATCACCTTAACCAATCCCACTACTATTGACGATCTATCTCGATTCGATGTGCTGGAATTTCGCTACGCCAATCCGGATCATGACAATAACGGTATTCGTGCCTTTGAATTTGTTCGGTTGATTCGCTTCATTCACCTGTGGAAAAAATTAGGGTGGACGATCGCCCAAACCGATCAAGCGATCGCCGCTCTATATCCTGCCGATCAGACTCCCAATGATCCAGATGATGCGGTCAACTTGCAACGGTTGGATGCCGGATTTCGGGTTTTATTGCCCAGATTAGGCATTATCCAACAAGTGATGCGGACCCTCAACCTCAGCCTAACCAAAGACTTATTGCCGCTCTTAGCCTGTTTCTCGCCGATTGATACCTTTGGCAAGTCTCTGTACCATCAAATGTTTCTCAATCCAGCCCTACTGAAACAAGATCCCATCTTTGCTGACGATGGCTACGGCAATTTTCTCACCCATCCAGCCGACATCGGAGACCATATCGAAGCGCTACGCGCCGCTCTTCAACTAACCGAAGATGAACTCCGCCAAATTATGGCGGACCTCAGTTACACCGACACGACACCCCTCTCCTTGGACACCCTCAGCGCCATTTTCCGACGGGGTTGGCTGGCGCATACCCTGAAACTCAGTCTGCGTGAGTTCCTGCTCTTGACCCAATTCACAGGGTTAGATCCCTTTGCAGCCCCCGATCCCGTTCACCCCCCAATCCAGCGCCTGATTCAATGGGTACGGCAATTGCAAACGTTGGCGGTGAAACCAGTTCAAGTCCTTTATTTGATTTGGAATCAAGATATCACAGGCAAGGCGGTTCCCAGAAATAGCGAACTTCTAGGCTTTGCCCGCAGTCTCCGATCGGCACTCACCGAGATCGAACGTGAATACATCCTCACCGATGATCCAGAAGGTCAAATTGCCCGTTCTCGCATGGCCCTAGTGTATGGGAGTCAGAACACGGATTTGTTCTTCAGTTTTTTGGAGAATACATTTGTCAGTACGGTTCCCTATGGTCATCCTCAGGACACCTTGGCGGAGGCGATCGTTAATGCTACGGCCAACCGTATCACCTACGATAATTTCCGTAAGCAGTTGTCTTTCACCGGCATTTTAACGTCAACCCTACGGGATGCCCTCAATGCTGTTCCCGATGTCTCTTCCCAGTTTAGAACGGCGATCAATGACCTATACCGAGCCAATCAAAACGTTATTCAACCCTTTTTCGATCGCTATCCAGAATTACACCCCCACTATGTCGCTTACACTACCTCAAATGAGTCTATTGAAAAGAAGCGTGCGAATTTACTCGCTAGCATCCTGCCCGCGTTAAAACGGCAGCGCAAACAGCAGCAAGCCCTACAATTGATCAGTGCCACCACCACCGTAGAGGCAGAATTTGCCACGGCATTGCTGGCGAATCCGTTGGTGTTACATGCCAACGCAGACCCAGTTCAACCTGCCATGGTCGATTTATTAGCATTAGAGATTCCCAACAGTTTAACCCATGCTTGGAATGGCTACTTAGAGACTCCAGAGAATGGACTCTACAATCTCGCCATTGATGCCGGGGAAGGCGCGACTGTCACCTTGACGCTAGATGGATCTGCGATCGCCCTGACCCAAAACGCGACCCTATGGCGAAACGCTCAACCCCTACAGTTCAGGGCTGGCACTCTCTACAAACTGGCTCTAGCGGTTGAGAACTTACAAGGTTCCTTAAAAGTAAGCTGGCAAACCCTAGGGCGGGGTTGGGAAGTGATTCCAGCAGACTATCTCTATGCCGATGCGGTGATAACTCCGTTGCAGGCAACCTATCTGCACTTTCTCAAGGTGACCAATCTGGCAATCGTCCTCAAACTCACCCCCCAGGAAATCGCCTATCTGGGTGCCCACGCAGATTATCACATCGATGGACAAGGCTGGCTGAACCATCTCTCCACAGCGGGAAATCCGAACGCCGTTCACTTGCCTGCCCTACACCAGGGATTAACGGCACTCCTGGATTTTGCCCACCTCAAAGCTGAATTATCCCCCGATGATCAGCGCTTACTCAGGGTGCTGACCGATCCGATCGCAGCAGCCCAACCCGAACCCGATCAGAGGCTGGAGGATTGCGTGCTGTTTCGGCTCACCGGTTGGCAACCGCGATCGCTGGAGGTACTGCTGCAACATCTGGGGTTGGCGATTGCCGATCTCACCCATCTGCACACCTTCCGCCGTATCTTTGATGCCTATGCCCCACTGCACAGACTCAAGATTTCCGCCGCTGCCCTGATCAAGGCAACGACGAATGAACCGACAGCGACCACTGTGCGCGATTTACAAGCGGCTTTACGTGCCCGCTATGACGAAAGTGCCTGGTTGAACGTGCTCAAGCCCATCAATGACGAAATGCGCGGGCTACAACGGGATGCATTGGTTGCCTACATTCTGCATCAAATGCGATCGCATCCCAACACCGCCCACATCAACACCCCCGATAAGCTGTTTGAATATTTCCTCATGGATGTGCAGATGGAACCCTGTATGCAAACCTCGCGCATTCGTCATGCCATTTCTTCGGTTCAGCTTTTTATCGAACGCTGCTTGATGAACCTGGAACCCAGTGTCTGCGCCGCTTCCATCAATGCCAAACAGTGGACTTGGATGAAGCGCTACCGAGTCTGGGAAGCCAATCGCAAAGTCTTCTTGTATCCCGAAAACTGGCTAGAACCAGAACTGCGAGACGATCAATCCCCATTTTTCAAAGAAGCCATGAGCGAACTGCTCCAGGGCGACATCACCGAAGATCGGGCCGCCACGACCTTGCTCAACTATCTGGCCAAGTTAGAAGAAGTAGCCAAACTCGAACCCTGTGGTATTCACTTTGTAGAAAATGATGTGACGAAACTGGAGGATGATGTTGCCCATGTGGTTGCCCGCACTGCCGGAGCCAACCGCAAATACTTCTATCGTCGCCGTGAGTTTCGCTCCTGGACACCCTGGGAACAGATCAAGCTGGATATCGAAGATAATCCAGCCATTCCCGTGGTTTGGAACGATCGCCTGTTCTTGTTCTGGCTACGTATTGTTAAGCAGCCTCTACTCGA